>JAZFTL010000535.1:0-2875 GCA_036446675.1 Thermoanaerobaculia bacterium | reverse complement strand
GGCGTCTGATCCGCCGACAAGACCGCAGCAGTAGAGCTGAGCTAAAAACCAAGGAGTCGAACCGATGTCCGACAGTTCGCCACTCGCATCAAAGATAGTTGACCAACTCACCGCTTGGGGAATTCAATCGAACGCCCCTTGGATCGCCCGGGTTCTGCTCATAGTCGGCGTCATCTTGACCGCTATGGCACTTCATTTCATTGCGCGAAAAATCATTGTCAAATTGCTCAATGACCTCGTTGGCCGCACTCAATCGCGTTGGGACGACGCCCTCGCCGAAATGAAAGTTTTCGAGCGACTGACCCATCTGCTGCCGGCCCTGGTTCTCTACTTCGGCGCCGCTCTCGCACTACCCGAAGAGTCGACTCTCTACGGGTTCGTCCAAAAGCTCGCCCTGGCGTACCTGGTTCTTGTCGGCACCCTCGCCGCAAGTGCTTTCTTGTCGTCCCTGGTCCAAATGTACGACGTAACGTTTCCGGGAGCCAAGGAACGGCCCATTCTGAGCTACATACAAGTCGCCAAGATCTTCCTTTGGGTCGTCGCCACTTCCCTACTGGTGTCGACGCTGATGGAAAAATCTCCTTGGGCGTTTCTCAGTGGCCTCGGCGCCATGACGGCGATCCTCCTCCTCATCTTCAAAGATTCGATCCTCGGGCTCATCGCCAGTATCCAACTGGCCGCAAACGACATGGTGCGCGTCGGAGACTGGATTGAGCTCCCCAAGTTCGGCGCCGATGGTGATGTAGTCGAAATCTCTCTCACCACGGTAAAGGTGCAAAACTGGGACAAGACGATCTCGACTATTCCCTCGTACCACTTGATTTCCGACGCATTCAAGAACTGGCGAGGAATGAGCGATTCAGGTGGCCGCCGGATCAAGCGATCCATTACTCTCGATATGAATAGCGTCCGTTTCGTGGACGACGAAATGATGAAGCGCTACCGAAAAATTCGCTTCATCCAAGCCTATCTAGATGCGAAGCTCGAGGAGATCCAAACCTGGAATCGGGACCAGCAGGTCGAAGAAAGCTCCCTGGTGGACCGGAGGAAACTCACCAATATCGGCACTTTCCGAGCCTATCTCTTGGCGTACCTGAAGAATCATCCGATGATTCACCAAGAGATGACGCTGCTGGTGCGCCAACTGGCGCCAACAGAAAAAGGACTGCCAATTGAGATTTATGTCTTCAGCAAAGAGCAGCGATGGGCCGAATACGAAGCGATTCAAGCCGACATCTTCGATCACATCCTGGCGATTCTTCCAGAGTTCGACCTAGGCGTTGTGCAGATTCCTTCAGGTACAGACGTACGATCCCTCAAACCTACTCCGAGCATCACTCCAGCCGATCGATCTTGACGTCTGGATCTCCCCCATCGTCTCGGGAAACGGTGACGTGCCAGGGGTTGCAGCAGACTTCGCAATCCACGACCATTTCGCCCCAGACATCAACTTCGACAATGAACTCGATGCGTTCAAAGCAGTAGGGGCATTGCACCTCGAACGAATCGTGCACAATGGAGATTCAGTTGCTAGTGCTCGAAGCGAGGGCCCTTTAGGGCCCAAGACTTCCCCTGCTTTTCCTCTCCAGATCTAGTGAAGTGTAGGGTGAAAGAATAGAGGTCACTGCGATAGTAAAGTCTCGCCGTCTCGACCGGCCGGTCGTCATCGGACCGGATATGGTAGTCGACAAGTAGTAGCGGGGCGCCGACTCTAACCTGCAGCCACCGAGCTAGATTCGCATCAGCCAATGTCGCCCGGATCCTCTGTTTGGCGATCTGCAGTGGAACGCCGAGAGATTCCTCGATGTACTCGAGGACCGAACCGCGACACCAGTTAGCCTCAGGTATGCTGCCGCCTATCTCCTCCGGGAGGCGATTGACGATGTAGCAGTAAGGCTGCTCTTTGAAGTAGCGCAGACGCCTGCAACGAATAACCTTTGATCCCTCGACAACTTCGAGATCACGAACCTCGTCGCGAGTCGCCGCTATCTGACTGAGCTCTAAGAGTTCTACAGAGGTGGCCTGTCCCATCGAGATGAGGTCGTCAATCGAGCGGTCCAGTTCGAGATCACCTGAGAACTTCGGGAGTTGATCGGTGACAAAAGTGCCTCTTCCAGGTTCACGACGAATCAAACCGTCTTTTTCCAAACTTCCGACCGCCTGCCGCACAGTCATCCGGCTCAGGCCATACGCTTTTACCAACTCCTGCTCGGTCTGGAGCTGATCTCCTGGTCGATACTTGCCTGAATCTATCTGCTCCCGCAGAAGAGTAGCCAGCTGGTAGTAAAGCGGCACCCCGGAGGCAGCAAATCCCTCCACTTCTGGCTGTAACCTTCTGGGCCTTTCTGGATTCGAAGCCATGTCCTGCCTAACCTGACTTCTTACTCAGCCTGTTTAGCGACTCGGTCGGCCTGCCGGACACGATCTGAAGCCTCTTGCGCCGTCTCCATCGGAGCCCACGCTAGCGGCTTCTGACGCACCGGCGGGGCCAGTCCGGTCTCTGCCTCGCACTGGGCCAAGATATCGTCCAGCGCCGGCCCCATATCGAAGTCTTTGACCCCTCCTCTCTCTGCAATGAGACTGGCGCGCAACTCTTCGGTGGCCGCAGCGTCCCCCACAATGACACCATAGTCCGACTTGGCCTTTGCTGCAGAAACTAACCCCTTGGCTACGTCGGCTTCAACCCTCTCGATCGGTCTTTCGAGAGGATCCTTCCAACCACCGCCGCCGGCGGTCCGATAGATCAAGACATCACCGGGCTCGACATGGACCTCATCGCATTTCGACGGCAGTCGCTCCTCGCTACCATCCTTGCGCTGCAGAATCTTTTCCGATCGACGTCCAGGCTTACCACCTAAGATACCCCAGGGATAGG
>JAZFTL010000534.1:0-4662 GCA_036446675.1 Thermoanaerobaculia bacterium | reverse complement strand
TTCTCGTGACGGGTCGAACCCAAGTATCTGCAGCTTCCCCCGGGTGGGTGCAGACAGTCCGGCTAGAATACGCAACAGGGTCGTTTTTCCGGACCCGTTGGCTCCAGCCAGGAGGAAAGTGTCCGCTTGATGAATAGCCAGGTCTACGTGGGCCAGTGCCCAGTGCTTGCCGAAGCGCTTGCCAACCCCTTGCGTCGATATAGCGTATTCTTCAGAGCTTGGTTCCAATTCGTCGACCCTTCCCGAGTGCCGTGCCGAAAGCCTAGCATGTGGCGCAAACATCCCACCTATCCCAACGGATACCACGCGAAGGGATAGGATCGATCCAATGATTCGAATGAACCCGATCAATAGAATGATCTACCTTCTTTTGGTAATGATGCTGACGTCATGCCGATCTGTTTCCGTCGGGTCGCCTCCAGCATCAGGAGCCGCCGGATCCGGTCGAGCTGAGAATCATGCGCAGTTCCCAGATGAGCACGGCCTCTTGCTGTTGCTTGAAGACCAGAAGATCTACGACGCCTACACGATCGACCGGGCTTTCCATGGAGACGCAGCTCTGCGGGTTCGGCTCGCCTTGACTTTGGGCCGGCTCGCGGATCCGCGGGCTTGCGGCAGGTTGGAGGAGCTGCTTGTCGATGCAGAGCTCGAAGTCAGGCGAGCCGCTGCTTTCGCTCTCGGGCTACTGATGGATTCCAGGTGCACCGGAGGACTATTCTCGGTGCTGAGGAAAGAAGATCGAGAGACAGCGGTCCTGGCGGTAGAGGCCTTGGCGCGGCTCGAGGTCGACTTGGCGGCGGTTGAACTCGCAATGGGCGGACTGGCCAGGGAAGAGGCGCTCTACCGGCTCCTGCCGGCGCTCTTCCGATTTTCACCGGACGAAATTCTAGAGGTAGCCGAGGCGGGGCTGGAGTCGGGTGTACCACTGCTGCATCGACAGGCTGCCTACGCGGTCGCCCGTGACCCGACGGCAGCTGGTCTGAGACTCCTGCGCCCATTGACCGAAGATACGTCGCCTCGGGTGCGCGCTTGGGTAGCTCGGGCGTTAGGACGAGTGGGGGGTAAGACTGACCTCTCGCTTCTCTGGCCGTTGGTCAACGGCGAAGCGAGCGGTCCGCTAATACACGCATTACGAGCCGCAGGAAGCCTGATAGAAAGAGGAGAGGCGTCGGCTCCCTCGAGTTGGCTGCCCAGAATTGTGGAATTAGTCGACGACCCACGATCCGGTATAGCGCAGACAGCTCTGGAGGTGGCGGACGGCTGGTTGCCGGACAAGAATCTCGCCGGTGCATTGATCCACCGTGCTCAGTCGGGTTCCATGTTTGAGCGCAGACTGGCGATCGTTGCACTGGTTGCGGGCGGCGAAGAGCGAGGTGCTGACCTTGTTGCAGGAGCGCTCATTGCGGCCGATGTGGATTTGCGAATAGCAGCTGTAGAGGCGGCGACATTGCTGCTGAATCGTCGTCTTCTTCGACAGTTGAGGGGCGATGTGTCGGCCCGAGTTCGAGCCCAGGCGACGGCGGGACTTCTCGACACGTCGGTCAACGAAGAGCTGGATGAGTCGATGGCGCGGGGTGTTGCCACCAAAGCGTTGGCTGACCAAGACCCGGCGGTTCGAGCGACGTCACTCGAATGGCTCGTGGAGAGACCCGTCGCTGCCATGGAAGATCTGCTCGGCGCGATGAGACTTCCCGGCAGTCGCCGCATGGTCGAGCATCAATTGAGTGCGGTTAGAGCTCTTGCCGCGAGGGCCCGTTTCGAGCCTTTGGAGCGGGGTGCGATCGTTCAGGCTCTCGAGGAGCTGAGCGAGACCGGGGAATATGTCGTACGTCGTGCCAGTGCTCGCGCCCTCGGAGGACTTGGCAGGCCTCGGCCTCTGATCGGCTCTGTTCGATCAAAGAGTGTCGCCGCGACGTATCAGGAAGTCTTGAAGAGGACGGATCAGTTGCGCCGGGTAGAGCTGACGACCAAGTACGGAACGCTACGGTTGCAAGTAGACTGTCCCAGAGCCCCCAGAACGTGCCTCAACTTCTTGCAGCTCGTCGATCAGGGATACTACGATGGCCTGGAATTTCACCGAGTCGTACCGGACTTCGTCATCCAGACAGGAGATCCGCGCGGCGACGGGTGGGGCGGCCCAGGATACGTGATACGAGATGAGATCAACCGTTTACGCTATGAGCGAGGAGTGCTCGGGATGGCGCTCTCCGGGCCGGATACGGGTGGGAGTCAGTTTTTTATCACGCTTTCAGCTCAGCCCCACTTGGACGGGTCCTATACCGCATTCGGCAAGGTGGTCGGTGGCGATGAGATCCTTGAACAGATCCGTCAGGGAGATCGTATCCAGCAAATGATTGTGGTCGAGGCAGTGGAAGGAATGAATTGAAGCGCTTCAGGCGCAGAAGGACTCTCTTGGCCGATTCGAATCGGCGCCTGAGCCGGAAGACAGCGAAGACTCGGGAGACTCAGATAGACTCACCGATCTATGGAATGAGGCGACGATAGAGTCGTGCCTCTGTTGACAGGATCTTAGGCGCCGAAGATGCGAGGATGTGGTTGGACCCTGGAGCTGATCGCTTTGGTGCTTGTTGGGTCAGCCTTGTTGATCGGATTCTTCTACGACGCACTGCGTCTCGAGGTCGCGATGTTGGGTATCGGGAGCGTGATTTTCCTGGTAGGTCGCTGGCTCGAAAAATCGAACCCGAGTTGAGAGCGCAACGGATCGAGAGTCGCTCCGTCTGCACCCGATAAGCTGCAACCTTCTTCCAGAATCTCCGTAAAAATATGGCAAGCGAACTGCTGCATCTGTCTGACCTCGAGTTGATTACAGCGGTTCTGCAGGGGAATCAAGAACGCTATGGTGATCTGGTTGAACGATATCAAGGCCGTCTGGTCAACTACCTTTTTCGCCTCCTTCGAAATCTGGATGAGGCGCATGATCTGGCTCAGGAGGTCTTCCTCAAAGTCTACCAGGCGCTTGATCGCTACGATTCTCGATACAAGTTCTCGACTTGGCTCTTCAGGGTGGCCCGCAATGCCGCAATCGATCAGATCCGGAAACGGCGGGTACAGCTGGTTTCTACCGATCGCGGCGGTGATTCGGATGGCGGCAGTGGAACCTGGGAATTTCCGAGTCCTGACCCGAATCCCTATGGTGATCTCCGCAACAAGGAACGGGGTGAAGCCCTACAGACGTCGATTGACGCCCTGCCTTGGGAGTACCGAGAGTTGATCCTCTTGCGCCATTTCGGTGAGCTCTCCTATGAACAGATAGCGAAACTGAAGGAGATGCCCCTGGGGACTGTCAAGAACAAGCTGTTTAGGGCGCGACAGATGTTAAAAGTCGAGCTTCGAGGTTTTTTGGAAAATTGAGAGAACAATAGTAAGAGGCTGGCGGCGATGAATTCAGACGACCACAATACCTATTTGGAATGGCTGTTTCTCGAGAGTGACAATCTACTCACTCCCGGTGAACGAGGGCGCCTGCGAGAGCACCTCGGCACCTGCGATTCTTGCGAAACTGAGCGACAGAGTCTTGTCGCGATGAACCAGATTCTGAAGGCGTCGTTGGTGCCGGTCCGGCAGGGGTTTAGCGCCGAAGTAATGACCGCCTTGCAGCCTGCAGGTTGGGAAGCCAAGTCTCCTCGAACCTGGGTTGCAGCTGCGATCGTTCTCTTCCTGTTGACGATTGGAGCCGCTCTGTTGACGGGCTGGGGGGCTATGGACGACGCACCCGCATTGGCTCCGCTAGCCGCAGCCTCAGTGGCAGTATTCGATTTCTTGCAATCGTCAGCACTAGCTGGGGCCGGATTGCTGTCCGCCTCATGGCGCGGTATTGGTCTGGCGTTTTCAACCTTACTGTCCGGGTCGCCCTGGACCGCGGCCTCCTTCATTGTCCTGGTAGTGGGTGTCGATCTGTTGCTGCTCAAACTCTTGCTTCGCCCCAAGGGGCACCGCGATTCGGCGGCTAGGTCCGGATCCGGTCCGCGATTAAGATAGTCGTCACGACGCATCCTGCTTGGCGGAAATCCCCGCGAAGCCGTATTCTCGATACAATTGGCCTCTTGAGAATCGAGCCCTATCTTCTGGGCTAGGTTCCAGCCACATGACTCCGTGATGCAAACTCTCCGACTCTTACTCGTCGCCGCACTTGCTCTGGTGCCGTCTCCGACGCGGGCGCAGACTGAACTGGCTCTTGTCATCGAGAGAGGAGGTGCCGCACGAAGTCAGCTCGTGGCGCTCGGTCGCGATTTGGAAGTTCATGGCGAAGCTTGGTCTGATGCGGTTGCGATTAATGGCTCGATTTGGGTTACCGGTAGGGTTGACGGAGACCTTATTGTTCTAGGTGGTGATGTTCTCTTGAGCGATGGTGCCCGTGTGGAAGGGGATGTGTTTGTGCTCGGCGGCCGCATCCAAGCGGAGAGTGGAGCGCACATTCAAGGGCGCTCGGTCGCCTATCCATCGGTAGGGGCGGCATGGCTGACATTAATTGAGGGACCGAGTCTTGGGCTGTCGGCTTTTTCGCCGGTCGTGATCGGCGCCAAGTTGGCTCTGTTGGCTTCCTGGTTGGCTCTTGGGCTGTTCTTATTTGCGGTCAGTGGCAGAGGATTACTCAGTACATCGAAGGCGGTTCGGCAGGAGCCTTTTAGGAATTTCTTTGTT
>JAZFTL010000533.1:0-2222 GCA_036446675.1 Thermoanaerobaculia bacterium | reverse complement strand
ATTGACTTGGGTATCTCCAACTTCGGCGGCGTTGACCATGGAAACACCTGGCACGAGTTTTAGGAAATCATCAGCTCGTTGCACTCCTACGGCTTCGATTTGAGAGTCGGTGAGTACCGTTATCGATGCGGGTACATCTCGCAGCGCCTCCTCTGTCTGGCGAGCGGTTACAGTAATTACGTCATCAATTGATTCAGTTTCTTCAGAAGCCTCATCGGAAGCTTGCTCTTCGTCAGTCTGTGAAATCGCCGGTCCGGCGAGTAGAAATGACAGCGAAGCCAGAACTGCTATGAATCTTCGAGAGTTAGACATCAACATTTTTCGGTCTCCTTATCTGTTTACAGGGCGGGGAATAGTGGTCGGGTGGTTGCGCCGCGCACAGCGTTGCCGCGGAGAGTTGAGGAGGATGGCGTTTGAGGATCGATTCATGGCCACTCTTCGAACAGAGTTCTTGGGAGTTTTGACCGACGGCCTACTTATCGGTCTTTAGGGCAACTATTGAAGAAAGAACTCTGGTTATTTATAATGTCTAGATGTCCGTATGTCAAGACCATTATAGTATTCCGCTCAGGTCGAGCTGGACATCAATCTGTGCATCGCTTGTTATGACACACTAGACCGAATCTTCGATTGGAGATCCAGAAGGAGGAAGAAATGGCGTATCGCCTAGGCGTCGATGTCGGAGGAACATTCACTGATCTGATGCTGGTCCATGATGAGACCGGCAAGCTTTATCGAGTCAAGACCCCGTCAACGCCGAGTGACCCGTCGCAAGGTGTGCTTGTGGGAGTCGACAGAATTCTCGCCGAGAGTCAGGTGAAAGCCGGGGACTTGGAGTATGTAATGCACGGTACAACCGTGGCGACGAATGCGGTTCTGGAGGGCAAGGGAGCGCGCGTCGGTCTCATCACCACTCGAGGGTTCGGCCAAATTCTGCACCTGGCTCGATCACAAACTCCAGGCCCATTGGCGGGCTGGATGATCATGATCAAGCCCGATCCCCCGGCCGCTCTCGAAGACACCCGAGAGGCGAGCGAACGAATGAGCGCCCAGGGAGAGGTTGTAACTCCTCTCGACGAGGATCAAGTACGGCAGATTATTTCCGATCTGGTGAACTCCGGAGTCGAGTCTCTAACGGTCTCCTTGATCAACTCCTATGCCAACCCGTTGCATGAGCGGCGTATAAAGGAGCTCATCGAGGAGGTGAAACCCGAGTTTCCGGTCACTATATCTTCCGAGGTGCTTCCTGAATTTCGAGAATACGAAAGAACTCTTACCGCCTGTATGAATTCTTACGTGAGGCCCCGGGTCGCGGGTTATGTGCGGAACCTAGAGAAGGCGTTGCAAGACATGGGCGTTACCTGCGCGGTCAATATCTTGCGCTCTGACGCCGGACTCATGAGTCTGAAAGTGACCCAAGAAAAACCGGTATATGCTGTTCTTTCCGGACCTGCAGGTGGGGTTGCTGGAGCTCTTGCGGTGTCGAAGCGAGCTGGATTCGAAAATATTCTGACCTTCGACATGGGAGGTACCTCGACGGATGTCGCCTTATGTCAGAACGGCCGGCCGACGATCGCTCGAGAGACCGAACTAGGGCATTTCCGGGTCAAAGTACCGAGTGTCAACGTGCACTCCGTAGGTGCCGGCGGCGGTTCGATCGCTCATGTCCCGGAGCTCACCAAAGCCTTGCGCGTCGGTCCGCAGTCGGCGGGTGCCGACCCTGGTCCGGCTTGCTACGGAAAGGGAGGTGAAGAACCCTCGGTGACCGATGCCAATATAGTGGTTGGGCATCTGCCTCCGGCGCTGATCGGCGGTGAGATGCGGCTCGATGTCGAGGCGGCCAAGGCCTCGGTCCAGAAGATTGGTGATGCTCTCGGTTTGGATGTCTATCAAGCAGCGCAGGGTATCTTAGATATCGTCAATGAAAACATGGTCGGGGCTCTACGCCTCGTCTCAGTTCAACGGGGTTACGATCCGCGGGACTTTGCACTGGTTGCGTTCGGCGGTGCCGGGCCAATGCATGCCAATGCGGTGGCTCAACTCATGGGCTCATTTCCGGTCCTGATACCTCCCGGGCCGGGGTTGCTCTGCGCCGAAGGTGATCTGGTAGCCGACTTCCGGGAGGAGTTCGCGCAGACTTTCATTCGAACCGTGCCTGAAGCGACGACCGACGAGGTCGTAGAGATCCTCAGGGAACTGGGGAGGGAAGCGCGCACATGGCT
>JAZFTL010000532.1:0-2115 GCA_036446675.1 Thermoanaerobaculia bacterium | reverse complement strand
ACGTTAAGATGTCAAGCGACAGGAGATACCTAGAGGCCATTATCAGAGAGGGAGAAGTAGGTGACTGCAGGTAGATCAGACGCAGACGGTATGACGAGGTCCCCCAAGACGACGCCGATTACCGCGGCGGACCTTCCGGTGGGCGGGGATCGCCGGATTTACCACTTACAGTTACGACCCGAACAACTGGCGCCGAACATCCTGTTGGTTGGTGACCCCGGGAGGGCATTGCTGATCGCCGAGACGTTTTTCGACGAAACCGAGTGCGAAGTCTTCAATCGGGGTCTGCGAACTGTCACCGGAAGGGTCAAGCAAACGGGGTTGCGGGTCTCGGTGGTCACTTCTGGGATGGGAACGGCATCCGTGGAAATCGTTCTACAGGAGTTGGTGGCGCTCAACGAGATCGATTTCGATACCCGTCTGCCGAAATCAGCCTTCGAACCGCTGCATCTGATTCGGGTGGGTACTTCAGGCGGCCTCCAGCCGAACACGAAACTGGGTACGCCGATCATCTCGACCTATTCGATCGGTATGGACAATACGGCACTCTTCTATGATGCACCCCCGACCGATAGCAACTGCGTGCACCTCGAGCAGTTGGTCACCGCTGCGATGCTCGACGAGATGCAGCCACAAGCCCGCTTTCGAGGTCGCATTCAGCCCTACGCCTCAAAGGCCGATGCAGACATGGTAGCGGCTCTCGAGGCCGGAGCCGAGGAGCTCGGCGTTACAGTGGAAACCGGAATAACCGTCTCCAATAGTGGGTTCTTTTGCAATCAGGGACGCGACATTACGCGTGTACCGCCGAGTGTGCCCGAGATCGACAAGATTTTCACCCGCCTCGATCCTAAGCTCGAAGGCATGCGATTCGAAAACTTGGAAATGGAGACGAGCTTTCTCTTTTTCTTCGCTGCCGCGCTGGGCTATAAAGCGGGGGCGATCTGTGTCACCGCGGCCAATCGAGAGCTCAACACCTTCGCAGAGGACTACCAACAGGGCGTGAAAGACGCCACCGCGGTCGCCTTGCGGGCCCTTGAGCAACTGAGGAAAGAGTCGGCGTAGTCTGCTCTGTCTGCCTGCAGACCCTCAGTCCTGCCATACAGGCAGGGGGCTGGCTTCGACGTAGGCATTCCAGGTCTCCACCATGCGACCATCAGGGACCGACTCAAGGGTGAAGCTGCGTTTGCCCACCTCTCCACCGGCGTAGAATTCGGCGGGCCACCACTCTCCGATGTTCTCTGTAAGGGCAGACCAAACCTGCGCCGGTGGCGCGGCGATCTCGAGTTCCATCTCGATTGCAGCGATTTCTGCGACTTGTTTAGTCATGATCTAAATTCTCCTTCGCAGACTCTGCGAGGGCGTCTACCGGGGCGGCCCGCGGTGGCCTTGGTCGATCTCTACCGGACTTGAGCGTTGCCTCGGGGCGTGCCGCGTCGGGCTCGGCGCGAAGGTCGCAGTGGAGGCCGGGAGCTGTTGGCTGCTGCCGGACCACGTGGACCACGGGGTTCTTGCCGTTCCGCTCCGGGCCAGCTTGCGGCTTGGTTCGCCTGGGCAGGTGCGGCCGCGGGTCTCGAGTGCCGAGGCTTGCGGGTCGGTTGACGACGGTTCCACCGGGTTGGAGGAAGAGGGGGCGGGGCCGTCGCGCTGCGCTTGAATCCCTCCATCTGGCGCTCGGGGATCTTCGCGCGCAGCACCCGCTCGATGTCTCTGAGCATCTTCTCTTCGTCGGGCGAGATGAGCGAGATTGCCTGGCCGGAGGCACCGGCGCGGCCGGTCCGTCCGATTCGGTGGATATAGTCTTGCGGTACATTCGGGATTTCGTAATTTACGACATGAGGTAGACCGTCGATGTCGAGGCCGCGGGCGGCGATATCGGTCGCGACCAGAGCCCGGACCCTCTTGGCCTTGAAGTCCGCCAAGGCGCGAGTCCGAGCCCCTTGACTCTTGTTGCCATGGATCGCGGTGGCCGATATGCCGGCGCGCTCCAGTTTCTGTGCCAATTTGTTGGCGCGATGTTTGGTCCGAGTGAATACCAGAACTCGCGACCAGTCGCCGCGGCGAATTAGCTCGGTGAGAGCCGCCGGCTTGGCGCCCTGATCGACTCGGTAGAGTGAG
>JAZFTL010000531.1:0-2250 GCA_036446675.1 Thermoanaerobaculia bacterium | reverse complement strand
TTGACAACCTTGGCACTGTTTCTAATCATGAATTGTCTTCCGTTAGGATCGACTCTCAAAAAGTCTAGCTCAAAACAGTCGCACTTATCAAACCGGCTAACGACAAGGATCACCCGCCGCATCGAGCGTAGCGGAAGGCGGTCGGGTGAATCCGCTGGTTCTCCGGGAGGCTGTTAGATCGCCACGGGAGTAAGGGTAAAGACGCGGGCAATTTGTGCCGCACGCTTAATATCTCCTCGACGCAGGGCACCGCGGACGTCGTCTAGCTTGTATGCGTCTTCGAGTGATAGATAGGGGGACCAGCCTTCATCTGTTTCGAGCAGTTCAACCTCGACTTCAGCTACGTACTGCCCTTCGTGCACGAGTTTCGAATGGTGCTTCTTTTTCATCATCGTCTCCTCATGAAATCATTCGACCATCGGTCGGGATCCGGCCTGTAGGCTGTCACAAGTACAGCGGGAGAGGAAACGTTCCTGGGGATTCCCCATACCACGTGAATGGGACTACCGGCTCCATCTTTTTGAAGCACTAACACACACGGTCCTTTCGGATAGTCAGGGTAACTCTCCACGACCATGCCATCCTCAACGTCCGAGATGATGTCTCTCACGAAGATGCCATCTTCTGCCAGTTCATTGTAACCATGGTCGGATATTCTTACCTCATGACGCCTGAGCAGATCAAGAATTTGCTCAAATATCGTGCCCATGTAAAACAGTATCGTAGCTGCGGCCGCACCGCAATGGCCTTCGAGTGTCCTAGGACAGGAGGTGAGGAGACCGAAGAACGCTCAGGGTGAGGGGCGCGGCTTGTCCGCGTCACCTCCACCCTGTTGTTCGCGCCGCCCCTATTTACCCAACTGCGAAAGAAACTCGATTGGGTCGAAAACTTTTAGCGATGCCCGCCTAAAATCCTTTGTGTTGCGACTGACAATATATTCTGCTCCCGCGACGTGGCCCGACTCCTCAAGCACAGCATCTTCGAAGTCGGTGATCTCGCTCCGGAGTGCCCTCTCGATGACGGGCCGGTTAACAACCGCAACCTCGAAGAGATTGAGAAGCCTCCACAGCGTTTCCTTGGCCTTGGCGGTTGAGAGGGAGTTACGCAGGAGGTAGTTGACAGTAGTAACTGTGGTAACGCACAGAAAACCTTCTATCGCCGATTGTTCAGCCAAAGCAAAGATTTTAGAAGCCGGCTCTACGAAAGGCTTTCGGTCAAGCAGAACATCGAGCACCACATTCGTGTCCAGGATGGCTTTCACTGGTGCTTCTTGCGAAGGTGCGCAATGTAGTCTTTCTCGGACACTTTACCGCCTTTCAGAACTCCGACGAGAGATTTGGTCAAAGGCGGCAATATTGGCGACGTGTGATCACGTGGGCTGAGTAACTCAAAGAACTCAGATACCATCTGTGAGACTGATTTCCCTCGCCGCCTCGCCTCGTCTTTAGCCTTGCGAATAACGGTTTCATCCATCCTCAATGTAAGCTTGGTGTTCATGCCGTACAAATGGTAGCAGAGTGTACGTCTCTGTCAACCCCATGGGGCGAACGTTGCGGTTGAGCGGCCGTGGCGAGCACCAGCGAACCCCGGTCCGCTCCAACCGCCGGTTAGGAGCTTCCGGGGCTACATCGGAGAGCTGCCCGCTGCGCAAGTATCGTGCGGGCTAGCGGTGAATGCCTGCCCCTCGCTGAGTGAGCCCCAGTTCCTTGTAGGCCTGGTTGAAGCAGGCTGGGTAGGTGCGATTTGGTCCGCTGTTTAGACACCTGCTCAGCCTTGCCTTCACATGCTCGAAAGCGGCCGTCTCCGAGCGTATCGTCACGGTGTGTGTCTGCTCCTTCTTGATGTTCCCGCCCAACGTGACGACCTTGAGGTTAACGCCTCCAGTTGCACCCTTCTCGACCACAAACGTAATAGTCATCTCGAAGTCCTTCACGAGAAACATCGGGACTAGACTGGCCTTTGCCTGGCGCTGTTGCGCCTCAATCAGGCCTTGCCGGACCGCAAGGACCAGATCGGCGATATTCATCTCATCCTGAGCAGACGCCCCACTCGTTCCTCCAACAACGAGCAGGACCATGGCAAGCACGGATCTCACTATGGATTTCACGCTTCACCTCACTGTGGCTAACTATCATTCTCGGCCTATTCGCAGCCTAACTATTGAGTATGCTGACCGGCCTATTCCGGTCTCACCATTTCCAGGGACTGCGGCGATTCTCTCCAGTTTTCCAACACTTGTCAAGATTTTAT
>JAZFTL010000530.1:0-5282 GCA_036446675.1 Thermoanaerobaculia bacterium | reverse complement strand
GTTCGGGAGGCTCCACGTACCAGTCGAAACTTTCTGCGCTACGTCGATGAGGGACGGTTCTCAGGCGCTTCATTCTACCGAGTTGTCCACTTGGAGAATCAGCCGGAGAACGATGTCAAGATCGAAGTTGTCCAGGGGGGTCTAGGAAACGAAGACCAGCCCGGTGCCCTCCCCCCGATCGGCCACGAGACCACCGAGACCACGGGTATTGTGCACCACGATGGGGTGATCTCAATGGCGCGAAACGAACCTGGATCCGCTTCATCTGAATTCTTCATCTGTATCGGCGAGCAACCGGAACTCGATTTCGGGGGCCGACGCAACCCCGACGGCCAAGGGTTTGCCGCGTTTGGGGAGGTAGTTGAGGGTATGGAAGTCGTGCGCCGCATTCAACAGCTTCCCAGCACTTCTCAACGGCTCGACCAGGAGGTGGCCATCACTGCCGTCTATCGCTCGAAGTAGGCTGATACCCTCCTGTTTGATCAATGAAATGCCGACCGGCCTCGCCGTAAGCGTTCCATGGTTTTTGACAGCTCGGGTGCTTGCTCCGGCCCCACGGCGACCAGGTAGCCTGAGAGCACTGAGTTACCGTCTGCAGACGGGATTGCGGCGGAGGCAGTCAAGACATCTCCAATCCCACTCTCTACACTTAGCCGAAAGGCTGAGGAGCCGCTGAAGCTCGAGACTCCGACAAAACAGGTATCACCGAAGGCGCCGGATTCGATCCGCTGAATACGGTCCTGTATCGCCGCCCCTGTCCCGAAAATGATCTCGTCACCATCGATGACACACGAAAGCACCACGAACATATCGGCGCTGCGCTTGCTCCAAGAGAGGGTAATGAGCGTCTGCCCGTCGCCAAAAGGGATAAAGGCCCAGCTCTTCTCGCCGTTTGGGCCAACTCTGCTCTTGACAGTCGTTGCTGCTGTGCTCACGGTAGCTAGTAGAAGGGTCATCAGAAGGGCGATTACAGTCTGCTTCATTGAGAGTCTCCTTTGACTGCGTTGGTATTGGGCTCAGTAAACACCGGTTGCAAGTTAGATGCCGTACACCAAAATGCTCCGAGAGACCAGCCGGACTCAGCTGGTCGGCTTATTGGTATCGTGAAGCAACTCCATCCCTGTTCCAGCGCGAGGGGGAGACGAGGCGCCGGTCCGCGGAGGGCCTGAATGCTGCATTGCGTCCTTTTAAGAGGACGCTCGCTTCCCGTCTCTGTGAGGTCACGTCCAGACGATTGCCGCTTGTGGGCGACCTTCGGTTAGGGGAGAATGATAGTTGCCGGATGATAGAGACGATCAACAAGAATCTGAGCTTGCCTCACAGCGAAGAGGCCGAGCGAGCGGTGCTCGCCGGCGCACTGCTGGATCCGGCATTGGTCGCAACAGTTTCCGGGCGCCTGACGGCTGATGACTTCTATGCCTCGGCCAATCGCACCCTGTTTGGTGCGATGGTAGATCTGCAGGCCGGCGGCATTGCAGTCGATTTGAGAACCCTCCAGGCCATCTTGGAACAACAAGACAAGCTGGAGGCGGTGGGTGGCGTGGCGTACTTAGCCAGCCTCGATCTGGATCTGCCGGATATCAGCCGGTTTGATCAATATGTAGAGATCGTCAAGGAACGGTCCGTACGTCGCCGGTTGATTGAGGCCTGCGGGCAGATTACTCAACACTGCCTGGACGGCGGACTCGTGGCTCAAGAGGCGTTAGGACGAGCCGAGCAGGCAATTCTCTCACTCGGTGAGGAGGCCGTTCAGCGAGGGTTCGTTCGCCTAGCCGACATTTTCGAGGAGACCCTGGCGGAACTCGAGGAGCGCCCTGCGCAGGGTTTCATTGGCCTGCCGACGGGTCTCACTGACTTTGATGAGATGACGCGAGGGCTCAACGAAGGTAACTTGATCATTTTGGCTGGTAGGCCCGGAATGGGAAAAACCAGTCTTGCTCTCACTATCGCCCAGCATGTGGCTCTCCATGAGGGCAAGTCCGTTGGCATTTTTTCATTGGAAATGAGCCAACAGGAACTTGCCTTGAGAATCTTGTCCGCTCAATCCAATATTCCATATGGTCCGCTCCGTTCGGGTCATCTGTCACAAGATAAGTGGAACAGTGTGATCACCCATATCAGAGAGATCTCGGCGGCGCCTATCTTTATCGATGATTCGGCAAACCCGTCTCTTCTCGAAATCGCTTCAAAGGCCAGACGACTCAAAGTAGAGAGGTCACTTGATCTCTTGGTGGTCGATTATCTGCAGCTGATGCAAGGGGGAGGTCGCTACGAGAATCGGAACCTGGAAATCTCGGCGATCACCAGGAGTTTCAAGCAGCTTGCCAAGGAACTGAAAATTCCCATCTTGCTCCTCTCACAGTTGTCTCGAAACCCGGAGCGACGGGGCAGCGACCACCGCCCGCAACTCGCAGATTTGCGCGAATCCGGGTCGATCGAGCAAGACGCTGATCTAGTCGTGTTTATTTACCGTGACGAGGTCTACAACTCAGATGTGGATTCAGATCAAAGAGGAATTGCTGAGTTGATCATCGCGAAACACCGGAATGGAGAGACGGGTACGGTCAAGACGGTATTTCTGGCAGATACGACATGTTTCAAGAACCGGGCTCGACATGAAGGCAGCCCGCCACCCTTCTAGCGACCAGACTTTGGGCGCCTCGCGGCCCCGGCCGAAATTGTCCACAGCCGGACGGCCGGCGTGGGTGGAAGTCGATCTCGAGTTTCTAGCACACAACTTTGGAGTCTTGAGGGATAGAGCCGGTGAGCGGCAGCTCGCTGCCGTGGTCAAGGCTGACGCCTACGGTCATGGCGCTGTCGCCGTAAGTCGAATTTTGGAGCGGGAAGGTG
The DNA here is from genome assembly GCA_036446675.1 of Thermoanaerobaculia bacterium. Taxonomy (GTDB): domain Bacteria; phylum Acidobacteriota; class Thermoanaerobaculia; order Multivoradales; family JAHEKO01; genus JAZFTL01. Next base: position 2,432 of record JAZFTL010000530.1, on the reverse strand, counting down.
TCGAATGGCTGGCCGTAGCCTTTGTCGAAGAGGGCATTGAACTGCGCGAGTCCGGCATCGCTGCTCCGATTCTGGTGTTTGGTGGCTACGCGAGATCGGAGCTACCGCTGTTTCGCGAGTTCGATCTAACGGCAGCAGTATCGAGCCAGGAGCAGCTCGATGTGTGGATTCAGGCTTGCGGTGCCGGCAGTCGTGACTCCAGTCAATCGGGTAAGGCCTCAGGAGAGCTCAGACTACAAAACTGGACCCAGTCGATTCATCTAAAGGTTGACACCGGAATGGCTCGATTGGGATTTTCCGCCACTGATGTGGAGTCCGCGGTCGAGAAAATCGGAGCCTGCCCGGGATTGAAATTGGCGGGGATTTTTTCCCACCTTTGCCATGCTGACAAGCCGGACGACGAAATCAGTGTTTCAAGGACTCTCGAGCAGCGCAGCAAATTCGACGCGATTCTTGCGAAGCTCGCCCCGTCAGTTGTGAGTGACCTCTCGATTCACTTGGAGAACAGCGCGAGCCTTTTGCACCATGAACTGAACAGGGGTTTCTTAGTCCGCTGTGGTTTGGCCTTGTACGGTATCGACCCAGTCGGTCGACCGACTCGATCAGATCGATCGGATCGATCAAGCGCAGGGGTACTACTGCGGCCGGTGATGAGAGTGATCAGTCGGCTGGTCCAAGTGAGATCGGTCCCAAAGGGTACGCCCACTGGGTATGGCGGCACCTGGACCGCGCCGCGAAAAAGCTCTCTGGCAGTCGTTCCAGTAGGGTACGCCGATGGCTATCGGCGCTCTCTTGCCAATCGTGCCGAAGTGCTGATTCGGGGCTCCAGGGCATCGGTTGTAGGTGCTGTGAGCATGGATATGGTGGTGGTAGATGTCACTGCGTGCCGAGGTGAAGTCGGTGACGAGGTGGTGCTGCTCGGCAAGCAAGGGGAGAGTGAAATATCAGTTTATGAACTGTCTGAACTTGCTGCGACGATTCCATATGAGCTGCTGGCAGGCTTTGGATTGCGCCTGCCCAAGCGGTACCGTTCAGGTTCGGAGAAGACCGCAGAAATCTAAGAGCCACACTGCGTTCACATTTCCGGATCACTGGAGGTAATCTTGCGGAAAGCGGCGACATAACGCTCGAGGGTCCCGACAACTATCTCCTCGGGCAGTTCAGGTGGAGGCGACTCTCTGTCCCATCCGATGCTATCGAGCCAGTCGCGAATAAATTGTTTGTCGACGGATATCGGCTCGATGCCCGGCGTCCACTGTTCAGCGCTCCAGAATCTGGAGGAGTCAGGGGTCAGAACCTCGTCGATGAGCCGGACTTTGCCTTCTATGACTCCGAATTCGAATTTGGTATCTGCGAGGAGCAAACCTCTCTCCCGGCTGTGCGCACTCCCGGCGTCGAACAGGTCCAGGGTGAGAGTCCTGAGCCGGCCGGCGAGTTTCGGTCCGAGCTCAGTTTCAAGCGCATCGAAACCTACATTTGTGTCGTGGCCACTCTCCGCTTTGGTTGCAGGGGTAAATATCGTCTCCGATAACTTGGATGCCCGCTCGAGCCCTGCAGGTAGGGGTTGACCATTCGCGGTTCCATGTTGAGTGTACTCATGGTATGCACTGCCGGCGAGATACCCGCGTGCTACACACTCGAAGGGGATAACAGCCGCCTTCCGAACCAAGACCGATCGACCTCGGAGCTGATCATGATGCGGTTTCAGATTCGGCGGAAAATCTTCGACCTGGGTCGCTACTAGATGATTACCAACGATCGAGGAGAGATTGCTCATCCAGAAATTCGTGAGCTGATTGAGGATCAGTCCTTTACCGGGAATTCCTGGAGATAGAATCCGATCGAAAGCGGAAACTCGATCGCAGGCGACGATCAGCAAGTGCTCCCCTAAGTCATAGATGTCTCTGACCTTGCCTCGCTTTGGAGGGGGAAGATTCTCGAAACTCGTGCTCCAGAGAAGAACTGGTGCCATATCGAAGAGTAGGCCTCTAGGGTGCGATCAGGCCGATTCCTCTCCCGTGTCTTGAACAGATTCACGTGCCAGCGGCTCGAGCAGATTCTGTGCGGGGATGAAATCGGATGTCTTGTTTCGCCAAGCCTCTGCGTCGATCGCCTCGTAGATCGTCACGCTACCAATGCCCTTGAAGCTCGGGCTTCCAAGTCGCCTCAGACCGACCATCAAGTCGTCCGATCCAACGTTCAACTCGAGTGCCAGATAGCGGCGATGACCATCCCGAACCCGCAGCAGACGGGTTATTTTCAGGTGATCCTCCAGCTGTTGAATGAAATTTTCCGTAAGCACGATTCCTTCGTTGATCAACGCACCGTTGGAGTCGATAAACGCCGGGAAGGGTCTCTGCTTCTCGTCTTTTTCGATTTGTCCTATGTTGCGCGACGCTACCGGCGCAAAGAACCGATCTACTTCGGTGCTC
>JAZFTL010000529.1:0-2793 GCA_036446675.1 Thermoanaerobaculia bacterium | reverse complement strand
CGATGCCGTAGCATCGTCGAGGAGGGCCAACGCAGCAGATGGCCCCATGCCGCCGCAACCCAAAGGGCGACAAGGGCTTACGGCACGTCTGCTGCGTTACTCGTCGTCGGCGATGGCACCGCATCGACTCCTCCTCGTGTCTTGCATTCATACCCCAAGACCTTATCGCGCGACCACATGGACTTCCACCACGGGCTGCTAGGGCTCGACCAGCCGCCATCGGTGAAGTTGGAAGTACGCGCTCAGAGAATTGGGCTGAACTCCTTGCACTCGGTTTCGAACCGCTGTGACTCGCTGCGGTTCCCACAGGAAGGTATACGGCTGTTCGTCGTGAAGTATCTGTTGAATGCGCCAGAGGTCCAGCTTGAGTGCGTTCAAATCCGTCTGCTGGTTGGCGTGGTCAATGAGCCGGTCGACCTTCACATTGCGATACCCGCCGTAGTTGTAACCCTGATCGATAGAGGCGCTGTGAAAGGCGTATTTGAGGTCGAGCGAAGTGTCGATACCCCAGGCACCGATCGTTGCGTCGAACCGATGGCTCTGGTTCATCTCGAGCAAGGTGTTGAATTCGATCTTTCGGACCACGACGACGACTCCTATCTTCAGAAGCTGGCTTTGAATCATCACCGCCGCATCCGAGCGCAGTCTGTTCCCGGCATTGGTAGTCAGGGAGAATTTGAAGCTCTCTCCTTCCCGATCCAGCACTCCGTCGCCGTCTGAATCGACCCAACCCCGCTCTCTTAGGATAGCTGTCGCCGCTCGCGGATCGTAATCTAGAACCTGCAGGTCGGAGTTGAACGCCCAAACGCTCGAGATGATTGGCGAAGTAGAGACTTTGGCTTGGCCGTACCAGAGATTCTCGATGATTCCGGCTCGATCAATTCCGAGGGTCAATGCTTTTCTAATAGCAGCGTCTGCGAATAGTGGATGCATGGTGTTCCAGCAGATGAAGCTGTACTGTCTGGGAGAGAACTTGATCAGGCGGATTTCATCTGAAGAACTCAGCCTGGATGCTGCAGCGGGGGGCACCCGCTCCACGAAATCGACGGCGCCGGCACGGAGCTGGTGCAGTTGATTGGTGGTTTCGGGAATGTTCCGAAACACGATGGTCTCGATCGACTCGACAGACTCTGGATCCTCGAGGGAATATTTCGCATTGGGCTTCAACACGATCTCTTGGTTCTGCTTCCAGCTATCCAAGATGTAGGGGCCACTCACCACGAGATTATCTGTGAACCATCTGGAGTTCTGGCGCCACTCTCGAAACGCCAGCGTGCTCCAGATATGCTTGGGGAGAATCACGCCCTCATTGAGATTGGCCAGCTGTGAGGTAGACGACGACCCATACTTGATGCGCAGGGTAGTGTCATCGATCGTTTCGATGGCCCTAATATTTTCTTTGCTCTGAGCGTAGGCCCATGCGATGTCTGGATCGGTCTGGGCCTTCCAAGTCCAGTAGACATCGTGCGCTGTTACCGGCTCGCCGTCACTCCAGGTGACATCGTCCCGCAGGTGGAGAGTGAGTTCTGTGTGATCGGAGCTCCACTCGTAGTGGGTCGCGAGCTGCGGAGCGAAGGTGGGCGGGCCCGCAGCGAAATCGGGTTGTTCCTCAAAAAGATGCAGAAACATCTGGTCGATAATGTTCTGGTTGAATCGGGTATCTCCTGAGAGTAGTTGATTGACGCCGGTGATGTCTGCGCTCGTGGCGATAACGATCGAGTCGTGTGTACCGCTCCCGTGAGGGCTTCCTACTTCCGGCGTCTCCGGTGACACACAACCGCAGAATGCGAGGCCGAGGGGCACCGCGACTCTCCGCCAACCAGGAGCCGCTAGTTCTCCAGTCCAACTCCACAGAGTTGCAAGGTCCTTAATAAAATTCGTCACGATCTGTTTGCGGATCGTATCGGAGCTCGATGCAGTCGTCAAACGGCGAACCGGCCTCGGCGGCTCGATCGGACCGGCCGCAGATAGACCATGGATTGAGTCCTCATAGGCCGGTCGGCATAGTCGGCGCTGTCGACGTGATCGACTTCGATTCCGCAACATCAGCTGCTAGTGTTCGTGGCGTGAAGAGAGTAGCCCAAGCTCCAGTCACTGGTTGGTTGGCCGTGGCTATTCTCGCCTTCGGCATGTTCGTTCTGCTTGACCTGGGACTCTTCGGGTGGTTGCTGTTTCGCTCGCTCTCTGAACGCGAAGTGGAGCGTGTGCTGCTGGAGACGCGCACAGAGGCAGAAGGTTTGGCGCGCCAGATCGCCGCAAGAGCGAAGGGCCGTGACGAAGATCTCTACACAGCCGTCGCGTTCGTCCGCGAGATCCAAAGCTATATCGATGACGTGATGACTGAGCGTGAAGTAGTTGAGACGGTCGAAATTCGTGACAATGAAGGTAAGTTGGTCTTCCGCAATGTCACCCAGCAATTTCTCGAGGGACCTAAATCAGGGCTGGAGATTGTGCCCTCAGGCGAGAGGGGAGTACCTAGGGAAGAGCAATTGACTCGCCGGGAGTCCTTCGACTTGGGGGACCCTACCTACGATCTGGAAGTGCCCATCGGTGAGCTCGGCTTCCTTCACATCGGCATCAGCCGAGGAGAACTCCAACGTCGTATCGGGGTTCTGCGTCAAGACCTCATACAAAAGGCGGGTCTGATCGGTTTGCTGACTCTACTTACACTGGCGCTGGCGTACTTGATTATCTGGTTTCTGTGGAGGAGAGCTCATCGACTCGAGAAGCAGGCAGGCGAGACCGAACGCATGGCCTACATCGGGACCTTGGCATCGGGTCTTGCACATGAGA
>JAZFTL010000528.1:0-6749 GCA_036446675.1 Thermoanaerobaculia bacterium | reverse complement strand
CTACTATCTTTTTCTGGACGGACCCAAGGGCCGTAGCTTTTTCCTGTGATCACTTATGAAATCGGCGCGCCTGGGGAAACTCATCAACAAGCAGGTGACTCTGTTGACTTACCTGGTCACCCACAAACACTTCTTCGCCTTCGTCAACGAGATTCATGGCGACCCCGAAACCGTCTCGGTCGATCCCCCCGAGTTCGGACCGATCTTGGAGAAAGTCGCTCCGCCTCCAAAGTTCGTCCAGATCCCGTCTCAGGATGGGATGCTCGACGTCGTTTCGTAAGACGATTGGCCGCAACAGATCGCTACTGATGCCTACGGCCCCGGTGCAGTAGATGGTTGGTGATAAGCTCGGGTTAAGCAACCAACTCCGACAAATGTTCGACGATCGAATCCCAACCACCGTTGTGGTTCTCGCACGATTTCTCGTCCGGGAAGCCGACATGGTGCAGGGTCAACTCGGTATCCTCTGGACCGAGAGCCTTGAAGGTGAGGGTGACGAGGCTGTCGGGGATGGTGTAGTCCGAGAGCCAGGTGAAGACGAGTTTCTCGTAGGGTTGGATGGTTCTGTATTTGCCGCGATGGTGTAGGTCTTGATCGCCGGCCTTCATGATGATCATGAACTCGCCGCCCTCTTGGGCATCTACCTCGACGGTGCAGTCGGGCATGCCTGCCATCGGTTTGATGAACTTGGCCAGCGCTGCGGGATCGAGCCACGCCTCGAAAACGGTCTTCGCGGAAGCTGGAATGGTCTTGGTGATGGTAAGTTCGAAGTTCTCTTTCATTAGCTCTTCCTCTCTTGGTTATCTGATTGTTGGACACAGTCGACGAGCGCATCGAGGCGCCCTGCCAGCCGTCGCCTCCAGACTCTTCGCCGTCTAACCCACCCACCCTGGAATCGTGAGCTTGACAAAAGGTCGTTCCCTATCAGGAGTCTGCACGGTAGGTGAGCTGCAGACTCGATCAGCCTCTTATACTCTATGGGCACATGAGGAGATGCTCGAACATTTGTACTGCGAGCTGCTGATCTAGCAGTGGGTCTCACGGATGAACTGCAACACCGCCGCAGCCGGCAGCTTGTCCTCGCGGCTGAGCGCCAGCAAAATGCTGAGATGTGTCTGAGTGGCGACCAAGAGCCGGCTCTTGGCGCCGGAGTCGCGCAGAGCCTGATCCAGGAGCCGGTTCTGGTGCTGCAAACTCTTCCACTCCCGCGAACCGTGGATCAGGAGGAAGGGGGGCGACTCCGCGGACAGGTAGGTGACGGCAGAAGCCTCTTGTAGCCAGCCGTCTCCGGGGTCTCCGGCGCGGAACCGCTCCTCGTAATAGCTGCGCTCGGCACCCAGTTCATAGGTTCGTTCATCGGCCAAGTCGTAGCCGGCACCGCTCACCGCGATCACCCCGCACAGGGCGCGTGGCGAGAGGTCGACCTCGCGAAGCACTCCGGGATTGAGAGCGACATACGCCGAGAGCTGTGCCCCGGCGGAATGCCCGGAGAGGTAGAGGGCCCCTGGATCACCGCCGTACTCTGCAGCATGAGAGTGAACCCAGGACACCGCATGGGCGACGTCGGCTACCTGCTCGCGCCAGGTGACCTCAGGCTGTAGCCGGTAGTTGATGACGGCGGTGCCGATCCCATGCCGAGCGTAGAAGCGGCCGATGTTACGGTAGACGTCCGCCGAGGAGACCTTCAGTCCCTTGTCACCGGCGGTCCAGCCGCCGCCGTGGACGAAGATCAGCACCGGCCAGGCTCCCGCCTCGGGAGACTCCTCGGGGAGCAAAAGATCCAGGCGATGTTTCTCCAGTGTCGAGCCCTCAAAATAGGGGACGTCGAGCAGCACTCGCACCGAGCCGACCGGCGCCTCGTCGTAGAGGAAGCGGATTCCGACCCATTTGTAGGTGCTGGTACAGCCGGCCAGAGCCAGCACCAGGGTACAGACGGAGAGCGGCAGGAGGCGGGTTGGTTTCATCATCGGGGAAGTCTCTCGGTTCTCGAGCGCCCGAGGATACCCCGCCCGGCCGTCAACTGGCTACTCCGCACCTCTCCAGATGCTTCAGGTAGGCCCCCCGCCGGGCACCCCCACAACCCCGGCACCGAGTGAAGTACCTACAGCGGGCACCACAGTCGCCGTAAGGTCACAAACGCCCTCGATCGCCGGGCGATGGAACTCGATCCACTAAAGCGTTGCCGGGCTCGCTGAGATCGGCGGGCATGCCCTGCGGTCTGGACGAACGTACTGGATTCACCTGGAATCGGGGTGGGTACCACTGGAACACGATCGCCTGGAAGAAGCTCTAGAAGAGATGGAGCAAGAGACCGCTCGCTCAGTGCGCCCCTTCGGACTTGCACTGGTCTATCACGCAACGGGAAGACAAGAAGAAGCGGATGCGGCCGTCGGGTGAGGGGAGCGCAGTGCCCTTTCGAAACACCTGTTGACGGGAAACAACTGGTTGTTGTATCGTGTCAACATGGCGCGGGCAAGGCATCCGAAAAAGGACGTCGAAAAGGCCCTCGCGGAAGCTGAAGAAGACGGATGGAAAGTCACACGAACAGCCTCTGGACACCGCTGGGGCGTGATGCGTTGTAGCGAGGCGAGCCGATCGGGATGCCAAGTCTCGATCTGGTCGACGCCGCGCAGCCCAGGAAATCATGCAAAGCAGATTCGTCGTGCGGTGGATCGCTGCCCGCATGACCGGCCCGAGGCGGAGGACACCTAGATGACGACCCACCAGTTCACCCTGATCGTCGAGGGCCCCGATTTGCAGACCGACGCGTCCGCGGACGCTCTCTACGACGAAGGCTGTGACGATGCGCTGGTCGGCCGCTTGGACGGCGTGCAGTTTCTCGACTTCGATCGGGAAGCACCCACTCTGCGAGAGGCCGTGCTCTCGGCGGTGGACGACGCTGAGCGAGTCGAAGGCGTCGAAGTCGTTCGACTGGCCGATGCCGGACTCGTATCGATGGCCGACATCGCGAACCGCACCAGCCGCACTCGTGAAAGCGTACGGTTGCTAATCGCCGGCGATCGCGGCCCAGGTGGGTTCCCTCCTCCAGTCACCGACCCACGTAGCCGCTACCGGCTCTGGCGCTGGACAGAGGTGGAGCGCTGGCTCACCATCCATTTCAGGGACGATCTGGCGCAGCCCGAGGATCACATCCTGGAGGCGATCAATGCGGGTCTCGAGCTGCGCCATCACGGCCGCTACGTCAGCCGCGACGACCGGCGAGAACTCCAGGAACTCGTCGGAGTGAGGGAGTAGGGCGCTCCCACCAGGTTCCAGCCAATTCACCCAGCTCCATCATCCGAGACGGTGCCTGTAAAACTGGAGAAATCACCCTCCAAGAGATGTCGAGCTTAGATACGGATCAAACGCGCAAGAACTTTAGGCTAGATCAGGCTGCGGCCTTTTTTGAGCGCGCGCAGGATTTGGAGCCGAGCTATGCGCCGATATGGGTGAGCCTAGCCGGGACTCGTTCTTGGGAGGCAGAACTTGGTTATCGACCACGGACCGTAGGAATCGCTCTTGCGTGGCAGTCGGCGAAGAGGGCCCTCGAGCTTGGCGGCACCTTGGTCGATGCTGCCTTTGAGTGGCTGAGACGAGCGTACGAAACACGCGACGCGAGCCTGGCGTGGACGCTGGGCAACCCGTACTTGCGCAGCCCCCATGACGATCCGCGGTGGGGAGCCTTCCTCAAGAAGATGAAGCTTGACGGGTGACCTGCTAGGTTGGCGTCGAATCCGCTGCTACATAATCCCGGGCATGTTCGAGTTCGACGCGGTCACCGGTTGCAGCAGCGCAGGTCTCTACGAGCTGACCGTAGAAAGCCTTCGCGGCCTCTCCGTCTCCCACCAACTCCGCCGCGCGGCCGGCACCGTAGAGGCTGTTGAACCGGTTGGGTGAGCGCGCTAGCGCCGTTTCGTAGGCTTCGATCGCCTCTTTGTGCTTCCCGCTGGCCAGGAGCATGTCGCCATAGAGTTCCCGCGCCGGGAGGACCTCGCCGGGGGTTACGGGGCTCTTCTCGGTTGCCCCCTCCATTTCCGCGGCTTCCAAGGCTAGCTCGAGGCCGCGCTCAGTGTCTCCCGACTCGTAGGCGAGCCAGGCTTCGGCCGCGATCCGCTGAATCGCCACCTGAGTGCCCCAGTCGTAGGCAATATTGAGCGCCTTTGCTGCCTCTTCCAGGCGGGAGAATTCGGCGATGGCAACTCTTGCCTCCTGCGGCTTCCCGGTGTGGGCCGCTCCGAGCGCCCGCGCGAAATAGGAGATCGCTTCGGAATAGGGGTGCTGATCCCAGTCAACCTCGGCGGGCCAACGCACTTCGACCGCCGCCGCCTGCTCCCAGTTATGGCGTTCCAGCGCCAGTCGTGCCGGCACGCCGGCGAATCCATAGGCGGTTGCCGAATGGCTCTGAAAGGGCGGTTCGAGAGCTCTGATCTGCTCCATTACTCGGTCCGCGGCGACGTCGTCAGCGGATTGCAGAAGAGCGTAAACCAAGTAATCGAGGGCGTGGAGGTAGTGTATCGAGACGTCACCTTTAGCGGTGCGCTGGCTCGACGCGGCAGCAGCCCGCACATTGAACTCGATCGATTCGGACCAGAGTCCCAACCGCGTAAAAATGTGGCTGGTCATGTGGAGGGCATGGGTGTTCTCCGGCGCCAGGTCGTCGTAGCGGCGGGCAATATCCAGCGCCCGCTCGGCGAGAGGAGGAAAATCGTAAGCGTGGATGGTGTAGTGGTGGGCCCCTGGATGTCGGGCAATCCGTTCCATTACACCTTCGATGATAGCGCCGGCCGCGGACTGTTTCTGATGGGTCTTGTCTGAGACATCTGCCGTCGCCAAGAGAGCCAGAGCATGAAAAAGGGCTGCCTCGGTGTCGGCCGGATGGTTGGCGTGGACCAAGATCCACCCTTCTAGAAAAGCCGCCAGCCGCTCTCGCTCGGACCGCTCCTGCCCTTCGTAGTAACCGGCGACTGCATTCAAGTAGCCCTCTTCGCGGGGACTACTGTGTGCCGCAACGGCCGCTTTGGCCATCAGCTTCTGACCGCGGACCAGATTCTCAGCCGAGATGTTGTCGGGCCACAAGGGGTGGACATAGGTCATTGCTACACCCCAGTAGGCAAGTGCACATTCGGGGTCGATCTCTGCCGCACCGCGAAAGACCCCCTCCGCTTTGATGTAGTTCATGTGATGCAGCAGGGCCAGACCGAGCTCGAGCTCCCCTTGCGCCTCCGCCGAGCAGGAGGTCGGGAAATCGACGGTGCCGAGCTCCTGACCGTCGGCGCTCAGCACCGCTGTTCCGAGGCCGGCAGTGACCGCCCGTGGTGCATCGATCGGGCCGACGCATCCGGGGGTTAGGATTATCCCAAGCACGAGGGGTAGAGCCGCACCAGCGGTGCAGAGTGAGGATCTTAGAGTGCTTGTGACGAGAGCGATCATTGTGGTCTCCTTGGCAAGGGTTCGGTGCGCATCCTTCCACCTAATGGCTGGACGCATCCTGCAATTATAAACGAATCTAGAGGTGTGTCCGGCGCGATCTGGCGAAGATCGCCACCCACCTCAGACCGTACTCGCTCCTCAACCCCGAACGCCTGATACTGTGGAAATCCGCCACACCTCTGGCCTGCAAGCGCTGTAGGGAGAGCCGGGCGTTCCGGGCTGCCTGTTATAATCAATTTAGGGGAGATTCTTAGATGACCTTACTCATGACATTCGGCTTCTTCGTAGTTCTGATCGTTGTCGTCATTGCCGTGGTGGCCGGCATTTACAATCGCCTGGTACGCCTGAGAAACCGCTTCAAGAACGCCTTCGCGCAGATCGATGTCCAGCTCAAGAGGCGCTATGACCTGATTCCGAATCTGGTCGAGACCGCCAAAGGATACATGAAGCACGAACGGGAAACCTTGGAGGCGGTGATCCAGGCCCGCAATCAGGCGAGCTCTGCGGCAGGAGCCGCCGCGGCCAATCCGGGCGATCCGCAGGCCATGCAGAGTCTGATGGGCGCCGAGGCGGCCCTCACCGGGACCCTGGGCCGTCTCTTTGCTCTAGCCGAGGCCTATCCAGACTTGAAGGCCAACGAGAACATGTCGCAACTGATGGAGGAGTTGACCTCGACCGAGAATAAAGTCGGGTTCTCTCGACAGGCCTACAACGACGCCGTCACTTCCTACAACACGGCCTGCCAGACCTTCCCCAACGTCCTGCTAGCGGGTGCGTTCGGCTTCAAAGAGGCGAACCTTTTCGAGGTCGAGAAGGCGGAAGAGCGCGAAGCGGTCAAGGTTTCCTTCACCTGAGCGCTTGAGAACCGAGTACGCAACAGCCGGAGTCCTGCGCTGAGCGCCTCGGAAGAGCCAAATCTACATGGATTTCTTCGCCAGCCAGGAGGTCGCGCGCCGCAATACCCGGCGACTCGTCATCCTCTTCGGGCTGGCAGTGATTTTCATCGTCGTCGCGGTCAACATCGCGGCCAACCTGATCTTCCTGGGCGCGTCCGCCAAACTCGACCTTGACGGGGGTCCGGGACGCTTCGATCCGCAACTCACCATCGCCGTTACGCTCGCGACTCTGGCGGTCATTCTCATTGGCAGTCTCTACAAGATCGCAGCGCTGCGCGAAGGCGGCGCGGCGGTGGCGCGGCTCCTCGGTGGACGACCTGTCGACCCGGGTACGGACGATCCCAGCGAGCGCCGACTCCTGAACGTCGTCGAAGAGATGGCCATCGCCTCCGGCGCCCCTGTGCCGGAGGTCTTCCTGCTGGA
>JAZFTL010000527.1:0-2598 GCA_036446675.1 Thermoanaerobaculia bacterium | reverse complement strand
GCAGCGCTCGAGTTATTGAAGTTGTAAAGGTAGAAGTTCCTCCACGAAGTCGACAAGGTTCCAGCTTTCGCGATCGAGGATCGCCGCGGGATAGGCGGGGCGGTATTTGGCGTAGTCTGAGACCCGACACGAGAAACGCTTGGTTGGATCTTGGGGCATCGAGCTGCTCTCGGGGTGCATGGTCCGAGGTCGAACCGTGAGTCTCTCTGGCCATGTGCTACATGCGGGAAGGGAGCGGAATCCCCATCAAGCTGGCGAGAAGCTCCATGCCCCGGCAAAAAATCTGTACGGTTGCCAAACGAATCGCCCGCAGCTCTTCCTGCTCTTCGCGAAGTATGGGATGACGATGGTAGACGGCGTTGAATTGCTGCGCCAGTTCGAAGCCTAGCCGAGCGATCAGCGACAGCTCGAGGGTGCGTGCCGCCGCGACGACTCTCTCTTCAATCTGGGCTACGGTGAGAAGAAGGTCCCACAAATCGTCGGGCCAGGTTACGCTGGCCATTGATTCGAGCTGCTTCTTGCTGACCGAAGCGGCAAGACCGGCGTCCGCCAAGCGCCGCAAGATGTTCTGAGCACGGACGTATGAATACTGGAGGTATGGTCCGGATTCTCCATCAAAACTCAACGCTTCGCTGAGGTCGAAGGCGATTACCCGGGTGGTTGTCGACTTGACCATGAAGAAGCGGACTGCCGCGGTGGCGATATCTCGAGCCAGATCATCGAGTTCAAGCTCTGAAATCTCTCGAGAGCGCTGCTGGATTTCTCTTCGACTCTTGAGCTGGAGCTGATCCAAAAGGTCGTCCGCTTTGACTCCAACACCTTTTCGGCCCGATATTTCGATTGATCCGACGGCGTCGTTCTCCTCTGCAATGTAACCGAGCTGGACTGCGGTCTGAGAAGAGAGCGCGACCATTTCGTAGGCGAAGTGAATCGAGCGTCCAGCCTGGTCGGTGTGGCCAAGAGATTCGAGTCCCACTCGGACGATCTTTTGCAGATAGCTCTGACGCGCATCGATCACGTTGATGACTCGATGGGCTTGTCCGAAGGCGGGCGCTCGCTCGACCCCTTGGGTAGTGGTTTCCCAAACTCCCGCCGCTTCCCAGAACCGATACTTGAAATCGAGACCCAGAAGGCCGAACTTCCAGAGCTGGTAGGCAATATCCTTGCCGACGTACGTTACCGTGCCGTCTGACCGAACGATCACTTTGTCTGGATCTTCTAGACCGGCGAATTCCTCGCTTGCAGAGAGTGGCATGACCCAGCAACCCTGGTTCTTGCCTGACTCTTCTTTGCGAATAGCCTTTGACTCCTTCAACCGAGCAAACGCGGTTGTAAAGAAGTCCATCTTTAGTACCGTGCTTTCATGGGCGAGCAGATCATACGTAATTCCGATTCGCCCCATGGTCTGTAGGTGGCGCCGGACGACCCGCTTTGCCACCAACTTGCCGATCTCGGCTCGTTCGCCGGATCCGTTCTCCAGCTGGCGCAAGGTGGTGCGACGTAATTCGTCTCTAGTGGGATCATCTTCGAGCCACTTTCCTACTTCGCTGTAGAGGTCCCAACAGTAGAAGTCGAATGGCTCCGGCAAGGACTCTACTTCGGCACTGGAGAGGCCTCGGAGATCCAGCAGCCCGACGACGATATCGGCCAGCTGCACGCCGGTGTCGTCAATGTAGTTTTGGATCTCCACCTCGTGACCCAGTGACCGGTAGACCCGTCCCAAGATGTCGCCGAGAATCGCGTTTCGGAGGTGCCCAATGTGGGCGGCCTTGTTCGGGTTGATATTGGTGTGCTCAATGATTATCTTGCTTGGCTCGAAGTTGTCAGGATTCAGCAAAGGCGCCACCAAGAGGTCCGCAGCGACTAAATTGCGGTTCAGGAAGAAGTTGAGGTAGCCGGCTCCTTCGACGCGAATCTCGCGCACCCAGGGAGGTGTTGGAAAGTCGGCCGCGAGCTCTTGAGCGATCGAACGAGGATTCCGATGCAGGGTTTTTGCCAAGTGTAACGCAGCAGGTATCGCCATATCGCCAAGCTCGCGGCGCGGCGGCACCTCTACGGCAGGTTGATGTTCGACCCCAAAGAGTGCAGTGATTCGATCGCTTACGAGAGCGGATACTTTTCGTTTGTATTCGTTCAACATGGCGGTCGGCATTGTATCAGCGCAGAGGCTGATATGATTGCAGGATTAGGGCAAGGGGTGAGGAAGCAAGAATGGAACAGAATCGTGTCTTGATCAAGATGAATGGAACTCGCTTAGAGCTCCTGGATGGCGACATCACCGAACTAGAGGTCGATGCCATTGTGAATGCGGCTAATGAGCGTTTGGACCTCGGATCGGGAGTAGCGGGAGCCATTCGGAAAAAGGGTGGTCCATCGATTCAAGCCGAATGCGACGCGATCGGCCCGATCGAGGTCGGCGACGCAGTGGTAACCGGAGCCGGCGAGCTGGCGGCGCGATTCGTGATCCACGCCGCGGGGATGCCACCGGGAGGTGCATCCACAGAACAGAGTATCCGGTCGTGTGTCGCGCGTAGCCTGGTGTTGGCGAGCGAAAAGGGCTGTCGCAGCATTGCGATTCCGGCGATCGGCGCCGGGATC
>JAZFTL010000526.1:0-3065 GCA_036446675.1 Thermoanaerobaculia bacterium | reverse complement strand
TCGCGAGTAACAATCCAGCTAGTGCTAGTAGGCCGTCGGTGCTCATCGATGCAATTTCGAATTGACTAGATGAGACAACTTTACTCGACTTGTCACTTTATCGGTGCCGTAGGTGCTCTCTGTCTCCGCTTCGGCCTCTCAAGAAGTGAAACCCCATTAGGTACCACCCTCCCCATTAGGTACCATTAGGTACCACCCTCCTAGTAAAGAATCGGGCTGAGAAAGGGAGAAGTGGTCCGATTTCCTGTCCCCGAGGCCACAAATCGTGGTAAGAAACTCTCGATCGAGAGCGGATTCTCCCGTTTTCGCAGCGCGATGCGGCTCGTCCTGGTGAAAACAGTGTTTTTGGACAGCCTGCGGCACCCACTGCTGTGAGTGGTATCCGGGGGTCGTCAGATTGAAATGAAGCTCAGATCTGAGCTTCGTCAGCCGGGGGCGAAGTCGGGTCTGAAAGGCAAGGGTGGTAAGAACGAGCCTTCGGGGAAGGCTGCTGAGAGGTCTCCGACTTTGAGTTTCTCGCTCGCCTCACGGTAGGCGGCATAGAACAAACTGTAGGCCTCCCAGAACATCCGGCGCACTCTCTTAGTGGCACAGTGACATAGTGGCGCGGGAGATTTCTTGAGCTTCTTGGGTCGATCGAGTGGTCGTTGCCGCCGGATGCGCCGTAGCCCCAGAGGCCGGGTGCCGGCTTGAGCATGGCGCTGTTGGGTCTCCCTCTCGATGTCTTCAACCATCTCCAGAGCTCTCGCCGCGTACTCCGTCGGTGCGAGATCTACCCAGCACGGAACCGGCGTGAGGGTGACGCTCTCGCGGGTCGCAAAGTCATGCGTATGAAAGGCCTTGCCGGCTCTGCGCGCGGCATACTCTCTGGAGCGATTGAACCAGAGGCCCTTGAGAGCCTCTCCATCCAGCAGAGCTGCAAGCGAGCTTGCTCCCGGCCAGTCGCGGGGGCTCGCCACGAGTCCGTCTTTGGCCCCCTGGGAGAGCAGATAGTGCAGGCGATCGATCTGCTTGCTCTCTTCGGGGGATACCCAGATGGCCTGATACCGGCGGCTCCAGACCTTGTCACTCCAGCCCTCGACGTGGCGGACGACCTCTTTACCCAAGTTCCCGTTGAAGTACCCCATGAAGGCGGCCAGCTGGTGGGCCGTGTCGACCGACGCCAAGAGGTGGTAGTGGCTGGAGAGCGCCACGAAGGCATGGATCTCGACGGGATAGAGCCGTTGGGCACGACCCAGGACACCGAGAACAATGGAATTGAATTCCTTGGACGGCTTGAGGAGATATCTACCCTGCACGGTGCGGGTGGTGATTTCAAACAGTCCGCCTTCGGGCGGTACATAGCGCAGTCTTCGGGACATCTCTATAGGAGAGACGGAATCCGGAGAGGCCTTCTTGCACCGCGACACAAGAGGATCACCTAGTAACCAAATCCCACCAGACTCAAACCCAGGAGTGGGTCTTCCAGCCGTTGGTTGGGTGTTCTGGCCGTTGAGTGGGTGTTTGAGCCTTTGAATGGGTTTTCAGTGGGGAGTGTGTCTGTGCCCAGCCCCGCGATTTACCTTACCGCTTCGGGACCCAGGGCAACCTGCATCGACTCGTGCTTGGCTTGGGCTGGTTAGCCGACCAGCGACCTGCCGGACAAGTTACTCCTTGGCGATCGCAAGGAGTGCGGCGGGGTCGGCACTGTCGCCGAAGGTGGTGCTCAGATGAACGTAGCGATCCACGTTGCCCGGGGCCAAGACGAGGCTAGCGCCTAACTGGAATGGATCTTTCCCGAGCCGGCGTTGCCTGTGGCCGATCAAGAGGTTGGGGACTCGAAGCTCCTGGGTGCACCACCCCGACGACTTTATTTCAGAGACAGTGCGTGATCGCTCACGGGATGGCGTTGCTTCCGACAAAAACCAGGTCGCCACCATGTCACCGCAAGAGCAGAGATAAGCCGGTCTCAGAATTTCAGCGCACCGCCCGGTGTCCACCACCGCATCACCCGGACTTTGAGTCGACCGGCCTTGACGGCGGGATCGGCGCTTGCGAGCTGCTCTACCTCTTCCTTCTCGAGATCTCCTCGGTAAAGGACAATACCTCGCAATGACTCGTCCGCAGGAACCTCGAACGGACCGGCCACGAGCGCGAAGCCTTCTGTGCGCATTTTGGAGAGGTGCGCCAGGTGCTTGCGCTGGAGTTCGGCGGATGCTGAATCTTCGAGTTCAGGCGGGTCGTCGCCACGCTCGAGAAATACCATCCAATACGAGTCGAACTGCGGCGGCGGGTTCCCTTGGGAGTCTTGGCTGTGGGCGCTGCCTACTGCAAATAGTACAAGGACTGCTAGAGCCGCCCAACGGATTCGATTCATGAAATTCCCCTTTTGCTGCTCTGGTCCGACTTCCTTGTCAACTCGAAGGCCGACTTGAGCCAGCTTAACAGCTCTGTTCTGCGTGAATCAGTCTGCTCGTCCGGTTCGGCCGGGTAGGCCGGCCCAGGCGTCCCTAACCAGATCTAACCACCGCCAAGGAGTAGGGAATAGGCTTGCCCCAGTACACTGAGGACTGCTAGAGCCGCCCAGCGACCTGTCGGACGAGTCACTCGGTAACACCGGCAAGGAGTGCGGCGGGGTCGGCGTTGTCGCCGAAGGTGGTGCTCAAATGGACGAAGCGATCTACGTTACCCGGAGCCAAGATGAGGCTGGCACCTAACTGGAATGGGTCTTTGCCGAGCCGGTGTTGCCTGTAGCCGGCCGCTTTGGCGCGCTTGCGGGCCGTGAAGTTGTCGCCCCGCAGGAGATGGAGCAGGTTTGCATTACCGAGGCCGGCGGCGCGAAAAGCTTGGCGCCTCGCGTCTACGAACAACGGAAAACTGATGCCCGTCTCCTCGCGGAAAGCGCGCGCATAGTACGCATCTCCCAGTCCGATAGCGACTAACCGTGCCCCGGCGCGGCTGAATTCGTCTTCGTGGTCACGCAACTGCGCGACGTGCTCTCGGCAGAAGATTCAGCCGTAGTGACGCAGGAAGATGAGGACGGCAGGGCCCTCCTCCCAGAGAGAGCCGAGACGGACGTCGCGGCC
>JAZFTL010000525.1:0-5304 GCA_036446675.1 Thermoanaerobaculia bacterium | reverse complement strand
TCTCCTTTCTTTGGCACAGACTCGAGACTCCCGAAGATGAGTCCTCCAACCGTCTCGTAGGCCGGGTCCTCGATCGTAACTCCGAAAATTTCGCTGAGTTCACTGAGAGACGTCCTCGCCTGAATTCTCCAAGTCCCATCCTCCAGCGGTTCATTCTGCGGCCCCGCAGCCTCGTCCTCATCCACAATTTCGCCCACAATCTCTTCCAAGAGATCCTCGATGGTAACCAATCCGGAAGTGCCACCGAATTCATCAACGACCACGGCAAGGGTCTGATGTAGGGCTTGAAGCTCGCTGAGAAGCTGATCCAAACGCTTGGTCTCGGGCACAAAGTGGGGTGGGTGCGCGACGGAGCGGAGATCTACTGATACAGAGCGCTGTAACAGCGGCAAGAGGTCTCTGAGGTGTATCACGCCGATAATGCTGTCTATTGAGTCTTCGTAAATGGGGATGCGCGAATGTTTCGAACGAATGAACAGGTCGACCAAGGTGCCAAGACTGACATCCGCGGATATGCAGGTCATGTCCATCCGCGGGGTCATCACGCTCTTTGCCAGGGAATCTCCGAAGTCAATAGCCCGCAATATCAAATCCTCGTCGCCCGAGTCGATGATTCCCTCCTGGGCTCCTACGCCGATGAATGCCTCGATCTCCTCTTCTGAGGCCTCGCCCGCCGAGTCATCCTCCGACCTCCGTGTGGCGCTTGACGGCAAGAGAGGGAGAAGCACGATGACCAACGGTTGCAGCAAGATGAACGCACCTCGAAAGAGCGGCGTCAACCGTTCGAGAGCCTCCTCAGGATTGTGCCCTACAAGAACCCGATTGATGAGTTCGCTCACCACCACGACCAAAGATGTCACACCAGCCGCGATCAGGACCCCTACCGGCAAGCCAAGAATCGCCGCGAGCATGAGGCTCGACCCAAAGAGCCCGGCTACGGACAGTCTCGCTAGAAAACTCAATAACAGACGAAACATTTCATACTTGCGGGGCCGGCTCTGCAAAGCGGCAAGGTGTCCTCCTGCATTCTGTCCCCAGTGGTGCAACCGAATGGGCCCGCTCCGCTCAATCATTGCCGAGAGACTGCCGCAGATCAGGGTCATCGCTGCCATGCAGGCAACCAGTCCACCAACAACCGCAGGATGAATCGACAATCCAGTGAGCGTCATCAAACTACACCAATCCACCGAGCCCGGTACTCCAGCTCCAGGAGCTCCATGGCACCGTCATCGGATTCATGGTCGTAGCCTAAACAATGCAGAATGCCATGAATCAGCAGGATCTGAAGCTCTTGGACGTAGGAAAGGCCCGACTCATGGGCCTGGCGCCGCACCTGAGGTGCCGAAATGAGAATGTCTCCCAAGTGACTCCCCTCAGGAGAGACTCTCCCAAGGAAAGACAGAACGTCCGTCGATCTGTCGTGGCCCCGATAGCGTTGGTTGAACTCCTGCATGGTCACATCATCTACCAACCGCACCCCCAAGCTGTCCGCTTCCGGCGCGATTGCGGATACCATCTCGGCCAACCAAGATCTTATTCGTTCGAGCTGAGCCAAGGGAATCAGGTCGCTCGCACTCTGCACTTCAACCTCAGGAAAGAGGTCTGTGGGCATGGGATCCGGGTGCGGCAATCGGTTCTTCACTTCGAATGCGACTGGTCGTGCAGATCGTAGGCGCGTACTATCTTCTGCACCAGTCGATGTCTCACAACATCTCTTTCGGTAAAGTCGATGAATTTGATCCCATCGATCCCGCTGAGTACCTCTCGAGCCTCGATCAGACCCGAAGTGCGCCCCCGCGGCAAATCAATCTGGGTGATATCTCCGTTGACTACAGCGCGGGAATTGACTCCGATGCGGGTCAGGAACATTTTCATCTGCTCGGTGGTCGTGTTCTGCGCCTCGTCAAGAATGACGAAGCTTTCGTTGAGAGTACGGCCACGCATAAAGGCGATCGGAGCGACTTCGATCGTGCCCCGCTCGAGCATCCGCCCCACCTTCTCGAATCCGATCAGGTCGTACAGCGATTCATACAGGGGGCGCAAGTAAGGATTTACCTTCTCAGCCAGGTCTCCAGGCAAAAAGCCCAAGCTCTCACCAGCCTCCACCGCCGGCCTGGCCAAGATAATCCGCCGCACCTTCTTTTCCTCTAGGGCAGCCACGGCCGAGGCGACCGCCAGAAATGTCTTCCCCGTGCCGGCCGGTCCGGTAGAGATCACGATATCGTGATCGATCATCGAGCGAAGATAGGCCTGCTGATTGAGGCTGCGCGGGGCCACCAACCGACGAACCTGGGCGAGGTCCCCTTCCGGTAGGAAGAAATTCTCCAGAGGCTCTTGCGGTGACGCCTGAATCACCCGAACCGCCGTATCGATGTCGCTGGGCCGGAGGCGGTACCCCTTCTCGAGAAGGGCCGAGAGCTGCTGTAGAATGCTTTCTACCAGCTCAACTGTCGCTGGATCTCCATCAATCTGAAGCTGATTACCGCGAGCGGAAATGTTGACGCCGAATTCTCTTTCAATTCGTTTGAGGTTCTGATCTTGAGCGCCAAAGAGACTCTCGATTCCCTCTTCGGCAAGGTGCAGGCAACTCAACCGGTTCCCCCTCGAGAATAGTCATAGAACCCCCGTCCGCTCTTTCTGCCAAAACGCCCTGCCAGCACCATATTCTTGAGCAACGGCGGGGGGGCGTAGCGCTTCTCGCGGTATTCCTCGAACATGATGTTGGCAATGTAGTAGGTGGTGTCGAGGCCAACGAAATCCAAGAGCGTCAGCGGTCCCATTGGATATCCACACCCGAGCTGTAGCGCTTTGTCGATATCTTCCACCGACCCGACGCCCTCCTCAACCGCCCTGATAGCGTCGAGCAGGTAGGGCACCAGAAGTCGATTCACTATGAAGCCTGAGTTGTCTCGGCAGGTAACGGGTTCCTTACCGATAGCTTTGACGAAATCTCGGGCTACATCGAGGGTCGCGTCACTTACCATCAGAGTCCGTACGACTTCTACCAGCTTCATCCTCGGAACAGGGTTGAAAAAATGGAGGCCGACAAACTTTTCCGACCTCTTCGTGGCCATGGCTAACTCGGTGATTGTCAGCGAGGAGGTGTTGCTTGCAAGCATCGCAGAGTCCCTGAGTAGCTCGTCCAATCTCACCAAGGCCTCGCACTTGCTCTCGACGTTCTCAACGATCGCTTCGATCACGAGGTCGCAGTCCGCAAGATCGTCCAGCCTGGTTGTCCCCTGGATCCTAGTGTCGATGCTCTCTTGCTCTTCAGCCGTGAGTTTGCCTTTGTCTACGGCCTTGCCAAGGGACTTGTTGATCCTTTCCAACCCCTTGCTCAACCATTCCTCATCCACTTCGCGCACAATTGTGGCGAATCCAGCGCGGGCGCAGACTTCTACGATACCCGCACCCATTAGGCCGCAGCCCAAAACGCCGACTGTCTTGATCTCCATTCTTGATCCTCTCCTTGAGTTCCCTAAATCTTTGAATAGCCTTTCAGGCCAACGTGTTGGCAGTCTCTGCAATCCTCCGGTGGCTCGGCTGAGTCCCGAGCTCCAAATCCAAGCATAACGCGCCACGAACCTCAAATGGCCAGCGGTCGGCCCATTCGATCACCTTGACTCCGGAGTCGGCAAGGATTTCATCGAGACCGATCGAATCGAGTTCGCCGACCTCGAGGCGATACAAGTCGATGTGTGTGAGTTTACTCTCCCCAGTATGCTCACGAATGATGGTAAACGTCGGGGATTGCACTTCTCTGGCGTCGATGCCCAGACCCAAAGCCACACCCTGTGCCAAGACCGTCTTCCCAACCCCGAGGGCTCCGCACAGCAACAGGCAACCGTTCGGAGACAACTCACTCGCAAGGCTCTGCCCCAACGCCTGAGTCTCCCCGACGCTTGTCGTTACCCAGGATCTCACCCTGTAGCCAATTCCCGGATCGCATCCGGCAGCAAATCTAACAGATCGCCGGCGATCAAGCTCTCTGCCCCAATTTTTCCGGCACCCAGGTCTCCGGCAAGCCCATGAAGATAGACCCCGATCTGGGCCGCAGTCAACGGATCGTAGCCCATTCCCAGAAGCCCACCGAGCATGCCGGTCAGAACATCGCCCATTCCTCCCGATGCCATGCCCCCATTCCCCGTTGAGTTTACATAGGTCTCCCCGTCCGGCGCGACAATCAGCGTACGCGGTCCCTTGAGAACGATGATCGCTCGGTATTTCGTGGCCGCCTGCCGCGATGCAGCGAGGCGATCGTCACCAACACTGGACCTCGAGATATCGAGGAGCCGCGCCAATTCGCCCTCGTGCGGCGTAAGAATCGTCTCACCCTGCCTGGCAGCAGTGATCTCGGGAAATCCTGCAATCGCATTCAAACCGTCGGCATCAAGGACCAAGGGCAGCGTCGAGACTGCAACCACATCCCGAATAGTGTCAGCCGTGTCTGCCGCACGGCCAAGGCCGGGCCCGATTGCCAGAGCCTGCTTGTTCACAAGGGCTTGGGCGAGCTGGTCTACGCTGGCAGCTGCCAAACCGCCCGCGCTGGTCACCGGTAAGGGAATCGTCATCGACTCTACCGAGCCGACTTCAAGGGTGGACAGCAATGGCTCCGGAACCGCCACGGAAACCAGTCCCGAGCCGATCCGGAGTGCTCCTCGAGCTGCTAGGATCGCAGCGCCGGATTTTCCTATCGAACCAGCCAAGATCAGCAAGTGACCGAAATCGCCCTTGTGACACTCGTCGATCCTAGGAACAAGCAGCCGCGCCACCTCTTCGCCGACTTGCAGGTGCAGCTGACCGCCGGCAGCTTCAACGACGCCGGGCGGAATACCCAAATCCGCGATCACCACTTCACCTACAGCCCTACTCGCCGGCGGAAAGATATGAGCGATCTTGGGCGCACCAAAGGTGACTGTCAGGCGAGCTTGAAAATGAGGCCCAACTAACTCGGCAGTCCCGCCGTCGAGTCCGCTCGGAATATCCACCGCGACGACGGCAGCCGCGGCGGCGTTGGCAGCTGTGGCGATCTCGGCCAAGAGTCCCTCGAGGGGACGCTTCAGCCCTGTACCAAACAGCGCGTCGATGATGAGGTCGCAGTGCCCAAACGCCTCGATGACACGGTCCAAATCGTCTTTGACGCCGATTTCCATCATCGGGATTTCCAGGTTTCGACAGATCTGCAGCTGGATCGCCGCGTCGGCGGATGGGGCACGACCACCCGGAACAAGAGCCAGTCGGACACGATAGCCCCGAACCGATAAATGGCGGCCGAGCGCCAAGCCATCACCACCGTTGTTGCCG
>JAZFTL010000524.1:0-3171 GCA_036446675.1 Thermoanaerobaculia bacterium | reverse complement strand
CGTTATGGTGGCGAGGAATTTCTCATGGTCTTTCCTGAGACTCATCTAGAAACTGCGGCGCGGCTGGCTGAGAAACTCCGGTCTCGAGTAGAAGAGAACGAGTTCCAGATCGGCACTTCAGAAGTCATGGGGAATCTGACGATCTCGATCGGAGTCGCAGCTCTGTCTGCGGATCAACAGGCCGACAGCACATCGATCAGCGTGTTGCTCAATGAGGCAGACCAGGCGCTCTATCGCGCCAAGAGACTGGGCCGTAATCGCGTCGACCCAGCTGCTTCTGAACCCAATCTATCGAAACAGGAAATCCGCGACCAGGACTAGCCTGAGTATCTCACCGCAACCTCAACCCCAAGACCCTCGACGGGACCTCCTGTACTAGGTGAGTTATCAAGATCCAAGTAGAAGCGCAATTGATTTCCGATCGGATCTCGCAGCGAGTTCTGCAAAAGCGTTTCGCTTCCAACCTCCAGCTTGAAATAGAAGGCGGTCGCGTCATTGGCGATCCAAAGCCTTTGAAGGTCGATTCCGCCGGCTCTGCCATCTCCCTCCGGGTCGGCTTCCACGACCGCCAGTGACTTCCAGTCCTTAAACAAGCCGTCTACCAATATCGGTGCAGCGACCCCGGCCGAAAGAGGAGCCCAGACCAACCCTCCAGTGAGCGCACCGATCACGAAGCTCACAAGCCAGACGCTTCGAGTCAGATGTTTCATGATCTTGAGTGCTTCCGATCCTTTGTTCATACTCTTAGATAACCTCCTGAGATCGAAGATCCCCTCACCCAGGTGGGGTATGGTTCACTTTCTTGCGTCTATATCTTAACTCCCGTAAGACCAAACGCAGCGTCTCTTTTAGGTCCTTCCGATAACGACTACTGAAATTCCGACCACCAAAACTCTCTTGGAGGTAGGAATCTACAATCAACCGCAAGGGCACCGTAGTAGCCGGGAAGGCGACTTGGAGACGACTCGCCATCTCGACCGGAGGGACCGAGTCCAAGAGATTCGGATCATGACGTTTCGCCCTCGCTCGAACCCTTCGGTAGGCTCGGGTTGCCGAAAATGATTGGAGTCCGAGCCACCACCAAACGCCAAGTAGGACTGTCATCGTTCCCAGCATGAACCCTACCCACGGTGACAGCGGAGTCCGCCGCAAAGCCGAGGGTGCGGCCGACTCAGGTTCAGGAAAAGCTGCCGGGCTCATCGGAGTGATCTCTCGATTTGAGTCGGGGCGGGCCAACCCCAGCCAGAATTTCTCCCATAGGCTGCGCAACTTGATAAAGGCCGACACTTGATCATCGAACCCAAAGGTAAGAACATACCGATCCCACCGGAAGATTAGAAAATCTAAACCCTGACCCAACAGGTTTCCCAGAGTGAGCGCTCCTATTGCTGGTCTACCCGAGGGCGGAGTCGGGTCGAACACCGTCCAGCCCTCGTTCGACAGATATGCCTCCACCCAAGCATGCGCGTTACTTTGTCTCACTACGTAATACCCTTCAATGGGATTTAGTTCGGCACCCAGAAAGCCCGCGACGAATCTCGCCGGAATCCCTTCCGACCTGAGCATCATCACCATGGACGAGGCGAAGTACTCGCAGTGCCCTTTCTTGAGCGTAAAGAGGAAATCATCGATCACTTGCTCTGATCGTCTACCCAGGAGGTCGAGAGTGTACTCAAAATTCGTTGACAGGTAGCTCTCGAGACGCCGCGAGCGTTCATAATCCGAACCCTTCCCCATCACCTGCTTCGCCAGTGCCGCCACTTGGGTCGAGACCGCAGACGCTTCCAGGGCCGCTTCGAGATCTTCTAGAGGGCTGGGACCACTTTGAACTTCGCGGCCTAAGCCCACCCTATACTTAAAGGTCCCGGGCATTCTCCTGACCAGCGACAGCGTGCCGTCAGTCGAGATCGAAAGCCTATGCTCGTCGGACTCGACGCGCACCGCTTCAACCGGCAGAGCCAACTTCTTACCATCGATGGGCTCTTGCCAGATTTCCGCCCAGGACTCGGCCCGGTCCCGCCCAACGTGGTAGAAACCATCTCGATAAGACTGAATCTGACGCTGGACACCAGTCGAGCGACCCCAGGAGTCTTGCCGATAGTCGTCGTATACGGCTGCCTTGAAGCGCTGTTCCCGACCTCCTACCGGTCGGTCGTATTCAACCCTCAGCGCGACGTTTCGATTGGTCCTGACTCGACCAATGGAATCAAGCGAGATCGTGTCCGAAAAACTCGCCAATTGAACCAGACTGACGCTACCGACACCAGGAGCCGAGACGAGAGGTCGTTGCAGCCGAGGAAGTAGCATAAACAGTGGCACTGCAAGGACCAACGTGAAAAGAGTTGCGCCGGTAACAAATCCTCGCACTGGGACGATTTTCGGGTCCAGTCCCTCCCGCTGATAACTTCCCAGAACATGAAATGAGGCAAACCGAGTCAGGGCCAACAACCCGAGAACTAGAAAGGCGATGAGAAAAATGACCACCGCAGGATGGACGCTGCTCCCCATTGAGGCGAGAAACAAGAAAAAGATAATCAGAAAGGCATGCCATTTATCTCTGTCGCACCGAATTGCCAGTAATTTGACACCCAATGTGAACAGCGCCAAATGAACCAGAGGGCGCATTACCGAACCACCCCAAAGGACAACGAGGTCGAAATAGAGCAAAGGTAGGTAAAAGAGGCCCAGAACGTTCATGGCCCAGTTCGGAAGGCTCCCGAGATCACCTTGCCTTGTCCGATGAATAAAGGTGCCTACCACCAACCAGAAGGCCACGACGACGGGCCAGCCAACAATAAGGTTGAACGGCAAAGGCAACGGCGCTAACGCTGCCATCAGGCCCAAGAGCATCTTTTTTTGTCGAGAGTACGTCATGCGGTCGCGGCTGTCTGGGAGGCTCCATTCAGGCTGACCGAGCGAGTCCTGTGATCTACGACATCTAGAGGTCGGTCGGCCACCTCGGTCGGCTCGACGAGTGCCAAGTATTCCATGATGCGAATTCGGTGGGCCTGACCTCTACCGAAAGGAATGCTGCGGTCACGGCTGAGGAGCTCGATCTCGTAGCCGCGCGCCAAGTAGTGATAGGTCGCGGTAGCCGCCTCACTTACGAGGCGCTCGAATCGATCTCGATCTAACGGAGATCTGGGCGTGCCGACTCCATTGTCAAGGACA
>JAZFTL010000523.1:0-2672 GCA_036446675.1 Thermoanaerobaculia bacterium | reverse complement strand
CGCAGCGAACCAACCGGGCTCGAGCGTCGATAAATTCTCGTTTGTTAGTGATCCATTCGAGGATCTGTCGAACGTTGTCTACTACGTCGACGACATTGTGATCGGCGCCGGTGAAGAGGTTGAATTGCCGCACTTTGTCGCGCCGGGACGAAGAGATCTATTCGTCGAGCGTCAACTCGAAGAGCAGTTCCGAAAAGAAGCCGTTCGGGTCGACTCCTCCGCAACAGCTGAACCCGATCATTGGCTTGATTTGATGCAGGAGCGTTCCTTCGATCTAGCGCTACAATTCGCTGAGAGCGAGTTGGCCGTGGGCGCTGCCGATACCTGGTGGGCGGAGCGCGCCGGAGATGCCGCCCTCCTCTTGGAAATCCCATCCTTAGCACTCGAGTTCTACGACCAAGCCATGGCCGCAGAGGGCGACTCCTCGCAGCTTCAACTCAAGCTCTCCGATGCCTATTTCCGACTCGGGGATGTCGAGGCCGAGAAACAGCTCCGCGAGCGGATTTACGGGACCCTCGAGTCGGTGGAATCCACCGAGTTCGATTCTCCTCGATAGAGCTTGTCGCTACGGGGTGCTCAAGCCCCTTGCCGTCACCAGATAGGTGGCGAAGCTACCCAACCAATGCCCTCCCTCGTAGTGTTCTCCAGTCACTGCTTCAAGACCGTCATTGCGATGACGTGCGGCGGCAGCCCGAATCGACGCTCTGCGCCGGTCTCTCGGGGGTAGGCCTGAGTCGATTCCTTCGAGCATCCAGGCGCGACTCAAATTGAGTCCGTCGAGATGTGCCAGCTTGGGATCGCTCCGGTCGGTCACTACGGCCGGCTGCAGCCACCCAGGGGACCCGTCCCGTGGAATTGAGGGCAAGAAGTCGTCCAACCAGGAGGCATAGTCTGCCGGATTCAGCAAGCGACGCATCAGGTCCGCTTCGGCGATGCACGGAGAGAGAAAGTCCTGTCCCGAGGGCTCGTAGGAGAGCGGGCAGTCGCGGTCGTTGAGATAGAACTGTTTGCTGCGGGAGCTGAGCAAGTCTTCCATTGCGGCGTCGCCAACGGTTCTCGCCCAGTCCAGAATCAGACCGAAGGCAAAGGCAGTTTGCGAGTGCTCTCCGGTGCGAATCGGATAGGTGAGCTTGGGCAGCCAGGTCTTGATCCGCTGCGCTGCGGCTTCTTCCAGAGGGACCAAGAAGGCGGCCCATTCCTGCGCTTCCGTATCGTCCCAGGCATGTAGCTCGGCGGCGAGCTGGAGGAGCCAGGCCAGACCGTACGGGCGCTCAAACGAGGTTCTCTTTGGTCCCTCGAGGTAAGCGACCTCTGCGGCGATATTTCCGGTGGTGAAGCTTTGGCCGAGTTTGGGCCTCGCTTCGAGGGCCCAGTCGGCTTCCGGATGAGACCGGACCAACCGCGCCAGAAGCCAATGTCCGTGGACCGACGAATGCCAGTCGTAACAACCGAAAAAGGCCGGAGTTAGATCGCGCGGCGGGAGCACATCATCAGCGCTGCTGAGCACATGGGAGATTTTGTTGGGATACTCTTTGTGGACACACTCGAGAGCGAGACGGGCGAATCGTTCGACGGCAGCCGGCGCGAGGGTCGGCGCCGCGAACAGATTCGTCGTCTGAGTCGAGAGTAAGGCAAGGGCGGCTACGGCGGTGTGATGAAATCGGCCAAGAGGTCTAGTTCGCATCGAGAGATGCTAACAGTATAGGCGTCTTCGGCATGATGGGACTCGTTGCCGATCGACACATCTGCAACCGGCTCGGCTGACGTATGATTCGATGGATGAAGCAATACAGACAGAGGAGCTTTATGAAGAACTCGAGTGTCCTGCTACTTTTCGTCGCCGCTCTCCTGGCAGTCATTGGTGAGTCCCCGGCGGTTGCGGAGCAACTGCCTCCCGGAGTCGAGCAGATCATACCCCGCGGGCAGATTGCTGCAATTACGAATCCCATATTCGTGGAAGCTGAAGAGGCGGAGATTTCTGACGACGCTTGGATACTCGGCGTTGTGATCGATGGTCAGGCGCGAGCCTACAGCCTCAATCTGCTCAATCAGCACGAAGTCGTCAACGATCGCATCGGAGATACGCCCTTTGCGGCGGTCTGGTGACCACTCGCCAACACGGCCGTAGTTTACGACCGCAGATACGATGATCTCGAACTCAACTTTGAAGCTTCGGGCGCTCTAAAAGACGCCGCTCTCATCATGCGTGATCGGGAGACCGACAGCTGGTGGTCGATCATGACCGGCAATGCCATCGGGGGCGAAATGGACGGCGCCGATCTCGTCGAGCTACCGTACGGAGAGAAGACTACATGGGGAGATTGGGTAGGCCGATATCCCGAAACACAAGTGCTCTCAGTTAATGGCGTGGAACATAATCAGACAGATCACTATGAATCCTACTTTTCGTCAGATGACACCTTTCGTGGCATCGAGATCAAAGATCGACGATTGAAAGCGAAAGAGTCGATCTTTACATTCCGGCTGGACGACGAGCCCTTCGCCATAGCCCACGAGTCGATCCAAGGCGCTCGACTCTTCGAGCTTTCTGATCAAGACAGGTCGGTGTTGGTTTATCGTGAACCCGGGATCTCGATGTTTGCCTCTAGTGAGGCCTACCTAGTGGATGCGAACCTGGGTGAGAACGGCGCGGATACAGTTCAAGTGCTCGA
>JAZFTL010000522.1:0-3062 GCA_036446675.1 Thermoanaerobaculia bacterium | reverse complement strand
TGCCGGAGCCCGCGATGCCGGACTCCGGCTCATTGAAGAACGCTACCCAGATCAAGAGATTTGTGGATATGAAGTCGACATCGCCACCAGGCAAGTTATTGACACTGCAGGCTTCGGAAATCAGTTCATCCACCGAACGGGGCACTCTATCGGCATCGAAGACCACGGCCAGGGCGCCAACATGGACGATTTTGAGACCCACGATACGCGACGGTTAATCGCCATGACAGGATTCTCCATCGAGCCCGGCATCTATTTCCCGGGCGACTTCGGGATCCGCAGCGAAATCAACGTCGTATTGACCGATACCGCTGTCGAGGTCACGGGCGGAGAGCCGCAGAGAGAACTGCTTCGGATTCTGGCTTGAGCAGTTCCAGTTCAACACCTGTAATCTTTAGCCGTAGTGAGGGCGGTCGAGCGAAGTGCTGCGATTGCGCCGTCGAACGGTCGGCTGATTGAGTACGAAAAGGACATCCAATGACTCGGCCGAAGAGTCTTATTGCAGTCGAAAGTGTTGATCCAGCCGATCGATCGGATCGACTCGATGGAGTCTATCAGGGCCACCCAACGGAGTCGGTGCGACGCGCCGAGAGCTCGCTCTCCAGCCGGCACAGTCGACTTGCCGATCATCTTCTTGTGCCCGAGGAAGACTTCGACGCCGACCGGGCCGCTGAACTGTGTGCCGAAGTCTGCCGTCTGGCGCTCGAGGAGCTGGTCCCGGGATTGATTCTGATCGAGCCGGCTAACCGGGTTCGGATCCAGGCACAGGGGGCTTACCTTCTCGCTCTTTTTGACTTCGCAGGGCAGCCCGGTATGGAAGGCGAGCGGCTCGCTCAGATCAACCGCTGGGAATACAACCTCGAGCTAGCTCTGGAAGAAGACCCTGTGGGACAGCCGATCTTTGTACACCTAGCGAACTGTTACGCCCAGAATCCTTGGCCCGACGCACAATTCAGCCGCTTCGGTGTACTAGCACGTCACCGAGCGGCCTCTGAACAAGGCCTGAGGGGTACCGCCTTGGACCGCTGGTTTGAGCGAATCGGTGGAGCGATTCGCGAGCAATTCCTCGGTCGAGATACTCCAGTGGATCTCGATTCCGTCATCTCGGCAATCGCTAGAACGCAGCGCCTAAAGAGTCGAGTACTGCTGCAATTGCGCAGTCGGCAGACCACCAAGTCTCAAAATCTCCGCTCCGAATTCGAGTCGGGCGTTGCCGTGACCAGTGACGAAATCGACTCACTTCTAGGTGAGTTAAACGCCGGATCTCAATTGATCAAACTTATTCCGAAGCAGCATCGTAAACCCACCAGGTATGCAGTGAAAGCAAGCATTGCCTTGCTGAGTCAATGCAAGAAAGCACTGCTCGAGCCGACCGGGAAGACTTTGCAACTCGGTATTTTTTCCCGCTTGTACTTGCTGTTGGGTAGCAGCCTACGGTCTTGAAAGGCGCCACAACCGGTCTAGGAGTTCACCATAATTTTCGATGCCGCACGAAATCCGAGGCTGAACTGAACACGCTCGGCGCGAATGAGAAGAACCGTGTCGGCGGCTTCACTACGTGACTCGACCTCGAGTCGGCTCCCTGGTTTCAGGCCTTCGCGTTCCACCAATTGAAGAAAATCGGGATGCTGGTCAGCGACGCGCACGACGCACAGCTCCACCCCAATCGGGCATCGCAACAGGCTTGTGACCTTGGGCTGATTGACCTTGCCTTGAGAAGTAGGGATGGGATCGCCATGTGGATCAACCTGGGGATTCCCGAGCATCTCGTCCATTCGATTAATCAGCAGGTCAGACACGGAATGCTCGAGTAGTTCCGCCTCAGCGTGTACCTCACTCCAATCGATGCCCATTACCTGAACCAAAAAGAGTTCCACGAGACGGTGGCGGCGCAGAACATGAAGCGCCAGTTGTCGCCCTGCCGAGGTCAGGCGGACTCCGCTATAGGGCTCGTACGAGGCCAGTCCGGAATCAGCGAGCGTCTTCACCATCGACGTAACCGTTCCGGGCGCGACGCTCAATGCCACCGCGATCTGGCCCATGGATACGAGCTCCGTTGTCTGCACTTGCTCCTCGAGCAAGATGCACTTCACATAGTCTTCTACGGTACTGGTCGCCATCAACCCAAAGGATACCTATTCGTTGACATTTTGTCTTCTCTAGTCTATAATTTTGATTGTTCAAACTTTCATATTAGATTAATCGTTAAACCAAGTCGAGTATCTATCAACAGCATGAAGTCCAAAATCTCACGCCGCTCTCTGCTGCAAGCTGCCGGGTTTGGTTCCGTAGCCACGGGACTCGCCAAGCTGCCGACTTCAGCCGGCGCGACTCTCGCCGCATCCGACGATTCTCAGATCGCCAAGCCGCATCAGGGCCTAGGCACCGTTGGACAGGTAAGCAGCCCGGCTTTTGGTCCAGGCGATTTTCTGCGGACCTGGAATTTCTCGAACCTGCCGCCCACCGAGAGATCTCGTTTCTATCGCGAAACCGCTCTCGACGATGGATCGTTGCTCCGCGAATACGAGATTCATGCGGTGGATCGGGAGATCGAAATTGCGCCTGGAATTTTCTTTCCGGCCTGGACTTACAACGGCCAGGTTCCCGGTCCGACGTTGCGCGCCACCGCCGGTGACACGGTGCGTATTCACTTTGTTAATCAAGGCGTACACCCTCATACCCTCCACTTTCATGGCTGGCATCCGCCGGAGATGGACGGATCACTACCCCAGCATCAAGTCGCCGCGGGAGATGAGTTCACTTACGAATTCAAAGCTGAACCGTTCGGACTGCACCTCTATCACTGCCACTCCCTGCCTCTCAAGCGACATATTCACAAAGGACTCTATGGCGCTTTTCTGGTCGATCCACCCGGCGGCCGAACCCCTGCCGATGAGCTGATCATGATCATGAACGGATTCGATACAAATTTCGACGGTGAGAATGAGATCTACGCCGTAAACAGTGTCGCCTTCTTTTACATGGAGAATCGAATCCGCGTAAGAGTAGGAGAGCCCGTAAGAATCTATCTAGTCAACCTCACAGAGTTCGACCCGATCAAC
>JAZFTL010000521.1:0-6656 GCA_036446675.1 Thermoanaerobaculia bacterium | reverse complement strand
AAGGGGAATGTCCTGCGCGTAAGCAACGTCGACCTGCCAGTGGTCAGAAGTCGTGCGGTTCCCCGCATGCTCCTCACTCGGATAGGGGCAGACGCCCGTACCGTCACCGCCATTGGCGGGATCCAGGCAGGAGCCGAACCGGTACGACGCGCTCGAACTCCCCGTGCCCCCAACCCGGCAGTTCGCATCGCGATCGGCGGCAACCGGATCCAGACACCGGTAGTAGTCCGGATTCAAGATCTCCCAGGGTTGCCCCGATTGGTAGATGGCGTAGGCGCCGACGCTGGCGTTCCAGTCGAGGTTGTAAGAGCCGTAGGCCTTGAGCTGGTGACGGCGGTCGCCACGCAGGTCGCCGTAGTGGTTGTTCCACACTTGGCGACCGGCGAAGTCGGCGATGTTGGAGGAACCGATGAAGGTGGCGAAGTCGTTGGTACCGGACGACGTGTTGTCCTGGTCGAAGCTGCCGTAGTAGTGGCTCCACACATAGCTGCCCCGGAAGTAGGCATCGCTCGACCGGTACTCGGCCTCGAAGCTCGCCTCGTAGTACTTGCTGAAGGCGAAGTCGAGATCGGCGATGACGTAGGAGGAGCCCCCGATTTCGGCCCGGTAGTCGCCAAGCTGCGGAATGTAGTCCCCCTGCGGATAATTCGCCGGTGCGAGCAAGCGGGACCGAGCGTTGTTGTTGGTGTCCTCCCAGAAGTGGTCGGCTTTGCGGTATCGGGCATGGGCCCGGCCCGTCCACTTGCTACCGAACTGGCGCGCGGTGCCGACCAGGTACTCGTCGACGACTCTCGGAGTCATATCCGGTTGGAAAAACTTGCCCGAGGAGCCTCCCAACTGCTGGCTAGAGATCTGGTTGCCGGCAGCGTCGAAGAACACCTGGAGCCGCTGGCCTCTCGTGTTGCGTGCCCACGATGCAGCCCGGGGCAGCGAGTTGGCCGCCGGATTGTAGCGGGCAAAGTTGGCAAAAACCGTGCTGCTGTTCTCGTCGTAATTCCAAACCACTCCCAGCCGCGGCTGAATCATGTCCTCGAACGGGATCTCGTACATCTTGTACTTACTGCCGGGGGAGAGCTCGAAGCCGGAAACGTTGCTCGAATTCTCCTTCAGACCCTGTCCGAACAGTTCGTCGTTCGAGACCAGCACTCCAAGGTTAAGAGTCCAGTTATTCCAGCGAACGGTGTCGTTGATCTCGAAGTTCTGGGACTCGTACGATGACTTGATGATTCCCGAAGGAAAGCCTTGGGTGCCCGCCTGCTGAATCAGGACCTCATAGAAGCTGCCCTCGGGGCCGTCGGATGGAAGACCACCCAGGAAGCTGATGACACCCCAGCCATTAGAGGAGCGGTTGAGATCTTCGGAATCCTCGTACGCCTGGTAGCCAAAGTGGACCTCGTGAGACACGTTACCGCTTCCGAATTCACGGTCGTAGCCTAATTGGTAGCTCTCGCGAAAGAAGTCCTGGATGTTGATCGTGCTGGCACCTCCCACGAAGCCGCCACCGGTGAGTACTCCGTTGTCGGTGTAGCCGTAGCGGCTAATGAGATCAGCGACGGCCGCGAGGCAGGCTGCGTCGCCACCGCAGCGTGCCGCTGTGGGTACCCCAAAGGAGCCCTGCTGGTCGAGGTTAGCGACGTCCAGAGCAGTGCCGCCAGGCCCGCTCGCATTGATAGGAAAATCGAACAGACTGTCGGGCCCCGCGGAGGTCTCGTTGTCGTTGTCGGTGTAGGTGAAACTGAAGAGACTCGTATCGCTCAAGACCCAAGAAGCATCAAGGATGGCGATGTCTTGGGTGAAATCACCGCCTTCCGAGCGCGAAGCCGTCTCGAAGGTTCCCACCCCGATGCCGCTCTGCTGGCGATCCGAGGTCTTGTAGCTGGCGTTGAGCAGGAAGTTGTCGGCAGGAGTGAAGGTAAGCTTGCCGAAGAACTCGTCGCGCTCGTCGTCGAAGTCCGGAACCGCTCCGTAGGCGTTGGAAACGTTGGCGCGATTCCGGGTCGGTCGATAGTACGAGGCGTAGAAGAACAAGTTATCAGCAACTGCCGGGCCGCCAAGGTTGAATACCGTCCAGTCCCGGTCCTCATCGAACTCGAGCAGGCTACCGGTATCCAGATTTCCGGTCATCCCGTCGGTTTGAACCTGATAGCTCACCATGCCCTTTAAGCTGTTCGTGCCAGACTTCGACACGGTGTTGATGGTGAAGCCGCCGGAGCGGTTGAAGTCCTCGGCCGTGGCACCACCCTTCACGATTGCGACTTGGGCGATGTCGTGTGAAGAGGGTTCGGTGGCGAGGGTCCCGAAGAGGGGAAGGCTCACGTTGACGCCGTCGAACTGGTAGACGTTATCCTGGCCGCTACCACCAGCACTCGGTCCGCGAACGGAATCCTCGGTGTACTGGACTCCGGGGATCAGCTTGATGATGTCGCGGTACTCCTGGCCCACCGGCAGCATCTCGATAACCTCGGCGGCGATCGCTGTCTTGAGTGCGGCCGATGTCGTGTCGATCAAGAGCTCGGAAGTGACTGAGATGGTCTCGGTAACCCCCTCGAGCTGCATCACGGCATCTACAGTCGTGTTTTTTTGAAGCAGCACACGCAGATCGATCGACACGGTGTCCATACCGCTGAGAGTGAAGGTCAGTTTATAGTTGCCGGGCGGCAAGCTGGGCAGGCGATAGGTACCTGCCGCAGAAGTCACTGTGGTTCGAGCCCGCGGCAGCACGTCGCCGCTGGCCTCGACGGTCACGCCCGGAAGCCGCTCGTTATTGGGATCCTTGACCGTACCCGAGACCGAGCCGGTTTGTTGAGCGAATGCCGGCATGGCGCACAGCAAAAGAATGGCGACTAGTAGTGATGATCTTTTCATTGTTCTCTCCCTCTCGTTCTCAAAAAAATTCGTTAAGGCGCGTCTTGCATCAACTCGGTGCACAACCTGCTCGCACTGCGACGACTCTAGTTTCGACGGCAACTGACTTGTCCTATAATATGAGTTCACGAGTTTAGCAGGTGAGAACTGGTCGATCAACCACCCGTTCAGGCTGGTAGATCGATGCGCAGAGCCCGCATCAGGATGCTATTGCGAGACCCAGAGCAGACTTTCGAACCGACTCCTTTTACCTTCTTGGATTCGATTTGATCACTTGATAGCCCTGCGCCATCGACTACTGGAACTCCAGCTCAGGCATACCTTTAGAATCGCCCGAGGAGCGAGTGATACTCGAGAGAATCTGCTCATCGAACTCGAGGACCAGAATCTCATCGGCCTTGGCGAGGCGGCACCAAATCTGCGGTACGGCCAGGACTGTAGGTCTGCCGCTCGCGCCGTCGAAGTGATGGCCCAGGCGATCGAAACTCCTAAGATCTTCGATTCGACTGCCGCTCGGGCGCCGGTCTCCGACCAGAGCGCAGCAGAAGCCGCGGTTGATATGGCTCTGCGCGACCTATCGGGAAAGCGACTAGACGCACCTCTTTACGAGGTCCTCGGTCTTGATCCGGGCGACACTCCGCCAACTTCCTATACGATCGGAATAGACACCCCTGAGATGGTGGTCCAGAAGGTACGCGAAGCAGATGACTTCGAAGTCCTCAAGATCAAGCTAGGGTCAGAGAATGACCGGGAGATTCTCGAAGCGGTTAGAGATGTAACCAATCGCCCCCTCTGGGTCGACGCCAACGAAGGGTGGATTCCGGAAGAAGCGGAGGCTCTGCTGGTAGATCTCGAGGCATTGGGGGTGGTGCTGGTCGAGCAACCCTTCCCCGCCGGTCAGAACGACGCAACTCGAGAGCTGCGACGGCGCAGCCCCCTACCGATTTTCGCTGATGAGAGCGTCCATCGAGCCGAGGACATTCCGGCACTGGTGGAGTCTTTCGACGGAATCAACATAAAGCTCATGAAGTGCGGCGGCATTGGAGAAGCTTTGCGCATGATCGCCGTGGCCCGAGCCCATAGAATGCAGATCATGCTGGGTTGCATGGTGGAGTCTTCTCTGGCGATCACCGCGGCGGCACACATCTCCCCGCTCGTCGACTATGCCGACCTGGACGGCAATCTCTTGGTCACCAATGATCCTTTCGTCGGAGTCAGAATCGTCGGTGGCCGCTTAGTCTTGCCCGATGCTCCAGGCCTCGGAGTGACGCCGCGAACAGGCGCGGGGCAATAGAGAGAACAGGGCTCCATCGACGTGCTAGCCTTGTTCGCTCAGGCATTCAACGATAGTTCACCTCGATACAAATCCGCGATAGAGAGCTAAATCTTGCGCTATGTAATCGGACTCGACGCCGGCGGTACGAAGACTGTAGGACTGCTTGCAGATGAATCGGGAAAGATCTTGTCCAAAGCGCGAGGAAATGGCGCCAACCTCCTCGTTCACGGAGAGCTGGCAGTCGAGAAGGTCGTCTACCAGATCATCGAAGACCTCAAGAGCCCAGAGCGCATCTCCGCTATATGCCTCGGCATTGCCGGTGTAGACCAGACCGACAATCGAGAGCTGATTCACAGCATGCTCAAGAGGCTCGGACTCCGGCAGGCAGTTCGGATCGTCAACGACGCGCTGATCGCACTCGTCGCAGGAGCTCCGAAAGGCTTTGGCATTGTGGTGATTTCCGGCACCGGCTCGATAGCCTTCGGAGCAGCTCCCGACGGGAAGACGGCTCGCTCCGGAGGTTGGGGCTACCTGCTGGGCGATGAGGGTTCGGCATTCTGGCTCGGACACGCTGCGCTCAGGTTGGGAATTCGCGCCGCCGACGGGCGTGGCCCCGCGACCACTATTTATGATCGGGTCTGTCAGGAGCTCAATCTGGAGGGAGCCTCGGAACTGGTGTCCTGGTTCTATGACCAAGACCACTCGAGGCATCGCGTGGCTGCGCTCGCCTCGCTGGTAGAGGTGGCTGCAGATGATGCCGACGAAGCGGCCGCTCGCCTGCTCGATCAGGCAGCCGGACATCTCACCCGAGCCGCGGAAGCGGTTGCCAGGCAGCTCTCATTGAAGCCACACTATCCCGTCGTCTTGGCGGGCGGAGCCTTCAAGGCTTGCCCCAGTCTGTTCCAGCGGTTCTCGTCTTTTCTACAGCTTCCAGACGCCGAGATCATTCAGCTGGAATGTGAGCCGGCAGTCGGCGCAGTAACCCTCGCGCAAAGGCTCCTTTCCTGAGGACGAGAGGAGATCGTCGGCTGGTCGTCAATGCCGACGACTTCGGGAGGACTCCCGGAATCAATCGCGGAATTCTCGAAGCACACAGTCGTGGCCTCGTCACCAGCGCTACCCTTATGGTTAATTTCGGAGCTACAGCGGAAGCCGTCGAACAGATTCCTAAATATCCAGATCTCGGCGTAGGTCTGCATATAACGCTTACCGGCGGTAAGCCGGTTCTACCCCTGAAGCGGGTTTCGAGCTTGGTCGATAGCCGCGGTCAGTTCTGCAGAAAACCCGAAGAGTTTGGGCGACTGGATCCTGGTGAAGTGCGCCTGGAAATCGAGGCTCAATTAGACCGATTCAGAGAGCTTACTGGACAGTTACCCACCCACTTTGACAGCCACCACCACGCTCACAGAGTTCCGATCGTTTGCGAAGCTGTCTGTACGCTCGCCCGAAAAATGAATCTGCCCATTCGCAACGCTTCGCCGGCGGTACAACTCCAAACTCTCAACTTCGACATCCAAAGCACCGACTACTTCGTCGAAGATTTCTTCGGAGACGACGTTGGTGTAGCAAGCCTTTTGAATATCTTGCGCGGTCTCACGCCCGGATCGACAGAACTCATGTGCCATCCGGCGTATGTGGATGATGAACTTCGGGCCAACAGCGGTTATGTCGCGGAGCGCGAACTGGAATTGGCCGCACTTATAGATTCCGCTGGTTCGCGATATTGCGACGAAGAGAAGATCGAATTCGTCCATTTCGGATCACTCTGAGGGTGGTACGCCGGTAATATGCAGGTAACAATCCGCAACGATCCGACGGCGGTGGCTCGGCTGGCTGCTGATTCGATCGCTCGAGCGGTGGCAGCTCAACCGAACCTAACCCTTGGCCTACCCACCGGACAGACAATGGTCTCGCTGTATGCTGAACTGTCTTCCCGCCACCAGAACGGCGAACTCGATCTCTCCCGAGTAAGGGGGTTTAATCTGGATGAACTCCTCTTGCCACCAGGCCATCCGTCATCTTTCAGGCAATTCATGCAAGAACATGCCTGGGAGCACACCGGCCTAGATCCAGAGCGCTGTGATATCCCCAGAACTAAAGGCGATCCCATCGCCGAGTGCAGACGATACGACAAACTGATCGAGGTAGCCGGTGGCCTAGATTTCGCCATCCTCGGCATCGGAGCCGATGGACACGTCGCCTACAATCTTCCCGGGCCAATCCATGAGTCGACTCACATAGTCGATGTACCCAGAGTCGTTGCGAAGTTCTTCGAGATTTCTGAGGATCAACTCCCCTTGCGAGCGATCACCATTGGTCTAGGCCCTCTTCGGTCGGCGAAATCCTTACTCATGTTAGCGACGGGAGAGGCCAAGGCTGCTGCACTCGTAGCGCTCATCGAAGGGCCTCAGGACACTCGCTGGCCCTGTTCACTTCTCAATGAGCATTCAAGATTCGATGTTGTGATAGATGCAGCCGCAGCCTCACTACTTCACCGAAACGGACTTTCGGTTTC
>JAZFTL010000520.1:0-2577 GCA_036446675.1 Thermoanaerobaculia bacterium | reverse complement strand
CGGGTGGGCAGGAGGTAGTGCGCGGATCTTTGCGGACTGGGTCTTCTGTGATCTACAGTACTTTGGAAGACGCAACTACTCGGGGTACTTGAGGACCGGATCCCAACTCGCCAGAGACACTCGATACGGTTCGGTCGGTCGCGGAATTATCACCACAGACACCCGTTCGATTACCCCTGATGTCCTGCGCCGACCCACCGAAATCGTCGCGGCGCTTGGACGAAGCCGCCGCACTCGTTCAGGGCAAACCACGGGATCTAGAGAGCTCACCGACGTGACGTCTTTCATCGCGCGTCGTCGCGAACTCACTCCTGAAGTTGCTGCGGCGGTTCGCGGCAGCCGCGGCACGACTTCGATCGCAGACAGATCGAGTCGATCTCCGGTCTCGAGCGGCGCAACGAGATCGAACCGGACTCCAGAAACAACCTCTCGCCTTTTCCGGCGCGACTCTCCACAACAGAGGTCTTTCACTGAACGAAGTGGAGACGTAGGCGCGAGGCGCGAGTTAGGCAATCGACCCCCAACTGCCCGCGTTTTCGGCGGCACGAGAAGAAGCGGCGTACAACTGAGTCTTCCCCAACGAAGCGAAGATTGGCGCCGCCCCACTACGAGACAGTTGCCGGATCGACCGACTCGCATTCAACAGAATGCAGACCGCGAGTCGAGATTCACAGATCGAGGTCGGACCTTGTACAAGCCTCGGAGCACCGACAGCAGCGACTCCCCTCGATCAAATTACGGCGGGCCGGCTCGAACTCGTCGCCCGTCGATTCGAGACACCAGAAGACAGACTCCTGTCGCCCCTCCGGTGCGACGGATCTTAGACGGCGTTCGCTCGAGCACTCCGTCAGCGCGCTACGGAACAGCAGCGCCTTCGCGTCCGACCGTGTCGACACCGAG
Source organism: Thermoanaerobaculia bacterium (assembly GCA_036446675.1). Lineage (GTDB taxonomy): Bacteria > Acidobacteriota > Thermoanaerobaculia > Multivoradales > JAHEKO01 > JAZFTL01. The sequence continues at coordinate 1,677 of JAZFTL010000520.1, read as the reverse complement.
TCGACGCCCGACTCAAAGCCAGACGAGACCGGTGGCGCGCGCCCCCCATAGATCATCTGGATCGACGACCACATCACCATCCTCTTCATCGAGGAGCAGGGCCCCGGCGAGTAAGTCCAATCAATCAAAATCGCGATCGAGTCGATCCCGCAGCGGCCGCTAATCGATATTAGGTAGAAGTCTGAGTTGCGGTCTTCGCTCCAACTCGTTTCCTTGGTATCGTGTGTGCCGAGCCCGGTTGGAGCCTCCGATTGCAATGTTGTTCAAGATCCTATTCGTCTTCTACTGCGCAGAGGCGGGCCTCCTTTTAACCCTCTTACCGTGGACACCCGCCTGGGAACAGATCATGAGACAGATTCCCATCGTCGGGCTTCAAGCGGCAATTCTTTCTCCGTTGATTCGCGGCGCCACAACCGGCTTTGGGCTTGTCCATATTCTCTGGGGTACTCACGATATTGTCGACTTGCTCGCCAAGCGAAGAGTAAAACCTTCCTAGGGTATTTTCGGCCTCCTGCACTCGAAACTTTCTTCGCAACCGAGAACCATGCATCCGCCGCACCTGATTGCTGTAAGTGATCGTGAATCTCTTCGCAAGGTCGCTCTAGCCGAATGGGCCAACCGCCTTGGCCGCGCCGGAATCAGGGCCATCCAACTTCGAGAAAGAGACCTCCAGGACCAGCAATTCATCGCCATGGCAGGTCGTCTGCGAAGCGCAATGCCCGCGGCAATGCAGCTCTATATCAATGGCCGGCCCGATATCGCAGTCGTAGTCGGCGCCGACGGCGTTCATCTCCCGGCGCAGGGTCTACCTACCAGGGCCGTACATCGACGTTTCGGCTCCTCTCTCCGCATCGGACGATCCGCTCATTCGCTCAGAGAAGTTGTGGCAGCTCGAGATGGAGGTGCCGATTACGTTTTCTTGGGCCCGATCTTCGACTCGCCCGCCAAGCGTCGATATGGTGTCCCGCTCGGCCTGGCGGTGCTCGAACAAGCCGCCGAGGTCGGCATCCCGGTATACGCTATCGGCGGTATCTTTAGTAATCGGATCGAGTCGATTGCGGTAGCTGGTGCCGCGGGAGCCGCTGGAATACGAGTTTTTCAGAATTCATTGGAAGCCACCGAGATCGCTAAGGCGGCACGCAGGCACTTCAAGGATTCCTGCAGCTCAGTCCAAGCGGGAAGCAGCCGACCGCGTGAGGTCACTGAATGATCAACCCTAGAAACCCTCGACCGAAGTGGCTCGCGCGCATGAGACCGCGGCCCTGGAGAAAATTCGACTACCTACTGATCAGTCTAGCGATCTTGCTGGCAGACCAATGGTCGAAGTGGCTCGTAGAACTCCATATCCCGCCCGGCACGACCAGACCGATTTTCTCGAATTGGCTCAACTTCATTCATGTCAAGAACACCGGTGTCGCTTTCAGTCTGTTCGCCACCCACGGCAACCTGAAGGGAACTCTGCTGTTGTCAGCGATGGGCCTTGGCGCTCTCCTGATCATTGGGGTGTATTTTTGGCGCACCCCGAAAGACTCTCGGCTATTGTTAAACTCTCTGTGCCTGATTCTAGGTGGTGCCGTGGGGAACTTGATCGATCGATTCTCCCGTGGTGAAGTCACCGACTTCATCGATGTTTACTTCAGGACGTATCATTGGTACACCTTCAACGTAGCAGATAGC
>JAZFTL010000519.1:0-5280 GCA_036446675.1 Thermoanaerobaculia bacterium | reverse complement strand
GAGCGGTTCCGCGGCATTCGCATCTTCAACATCAGCGATCCGACGCGACCGATGCAGGTAGGCGCGGTGCAAACTTGTCGCGGCTCACACACGCATTCGGTAGTGTCCGGCCCGGGCGAGGACGGCAAAATCATCGTCTACAATTCCGGCACCTCCAAAGTGCGTAAGCAAGAGGAGATGGAAAGCTGCTTTGACGAAAAGCCAGGTGATGAAAGAACGGCACTGTTTCGTATCGACGTCATCGAGATTCCGATCGACGATCCGGGCAAAGCGCGCATCGTAGACAGTCCAGCGGTGTTTGCCGATCCCGAGACGGGCGTAATGGCGGGTCTGTGGCGAGGTGGCACCCATGGTGATGACACACAGAAGACCAAGCAGACCAACCAATGTCACGACATCACCGTGTTTCCTGACGCCGGTCTGGCGGCCGGGGCGTGTTCGGGTAACGGAATCCTCTTCGACATCTCTGATCCGCTGAAACCGAAACGTATTGATGAGGTCGTGGACAAGGGTTTCGCGTACTGGCACTCGGCGACCTTCAACAACGATGGCACGAAGGTTCTGTTCACTGACGAATGGGGCGGCGGAAGGCGGGCCCGTTGCCGCGCCTACGATCCACTGGACTGGGGTGCTAATGCCATTTACGACATTGTCGACGGCCAGCTCGAGTTTCGCAGTCACTACAAGATGCCAGCACCGCAGGTCGAGCAGGAAAACTGTGTGGCGCACAACGGATCCATCGTGCCTGTGCCGGGCCGCGACATTTTCGTCCAAGCCTGGTACCAGGGCGGCGTTTCGGTAATTGATTTCACTGACTCCGCCAACCCGATCGAGATCGCCTACTTCGACCGCGGCCCCATCGATGCCGAAGACCTGGTCCTCGGCGGCTATTGGTCGACCTACTGGTACAACGGCCTGATCTATGGCACCGAGATCGTACGCGGACTGGATGTATTCGAGCTGCTGCCCAGCGAATACCTGTCGGAAAACGAGATCGCGGCGGCTGTTGCGGCCAACCGGCGTGGAGGGTTCAACCCGCAGCAACAGTTCTCCATCGACTGGCCGGCCGAGCCAGTCGTGGCGCGGGCCTACCTCGACCAACTCGAGCGCGGCGACAAACTGTCGACATCTTTCGCGGCCGATCTGGCAGCTGCGCTGGACCACGCGGAGTCGACACTCAGCGATGGCACGCACGACGAGGAGCTGGCCACAAGCATTGACTCGATGGCGGCGACTCTGGAGCAAGTTGATGGCGATGCCATCACGAAGAAACGGCAATCTGCGCTTGCTGAAACCCTAGCCGGGATTACGGCCCGGCTGCGCTACATCGATCGTGGACGACCTAGACAGCGCTCGTATTCGCGCCTACGCCGCGATGCCCGCAATGATGCCGGCAACCCGTTACAAGGGTCGCAAACAGCCGATGAAAATGAATAACGAAATTCTGCGGCTCACGCTTGAGAATGGCGCAGAAGGGTTAGCCTGTTGTGACAGTGGTGGGGAGCTTCGGAAGGGGGTGACGTTGTTCGCGACACTCGTGAGATCAGCGCGCGCGTTCTCGGACAAAACGTTTATCATCGCGCCGGTTTGATCGATAGGGCGTAGCTTTCAACCTGTGCAGCACCCTAATCTCTTCTTTTTGGTACGCGATGACCGCCTGCTGGTGTCGGTTGATCCATCGCGCAAGCATCAGCATCACAAGTTGCCCCGGAGAGCACCACGATTTCGATTTCATGGGTGCCATTCTACTCCGGACGACAGCCGGCAACGCTGTTGCGGAGCGCCCTCAAAGTGCTGGAATCCGCTAAATATCCGACGATTCAATTTCGGCACATTACGAGCGAAGGCTGTCCCTGACGCCGCGCTCATGGGCCCTGGCACGGTCGGTGAATGGTTGTCGCGATAGAGCCGAACTTGCATCTTGCAGGCCCAGCACCGTCTTCGTTAGAGATAGGCCTGGATCTTGCCGGAGAAAAAGTCGAAGTCCCACGGGCCGGTAAAGTAGTCCCTGACGACTCCCGTTCGATCGATCAAGAAGGTGACGGGCCGGTCCGAGCCCATATTCACCCAGGGAAACTCCTGCAGGTAGCCGCTCCTCATCGCGTATTGGTGCTCTTCATCGTAGGCGATGAGCTTGTCTCGCGTTTCGTCTGAGAGGGTCAGGACTATCAGATCGGTGGTTGAATGCTCTCGCTGAAGCCGATCGAGCTCCGGCATTTCCTTGCGACAGGGAAGGCACCAGGTAGCCCAGAAGTTCAGGAGGACGACTTTGCCCTGAAGATCATTAATGCTCTCTCCCTCGTCGTCGCGCACCAGGCGGTAGCTGAGGGCCGGAGCCGTTTGACCCTTGATCTCGTCGAGACGGTTGAGGATCACGAGGGCTCCTGGCTTCATGACAGTGATACGTGCTAAGACGAGCCCGCTCAACAGCACGAGAGGCAGCAGAAGGAGACTTCCGAACCAGCCAAAGAATCCCTTGGGAAGCAAGAATCTGTTGCCGCGCACGATACGGTAGATCAACGCTACAGCGAGGAAGCCGACCGACAGCGCGACCGCCTGGCCCCAGTCGATGATGAAATGGATGTGGTTGCCGATAAATTCGTTCATTGCCTGCCCTACGAGCCCGGCCCTAGAAAGGTTTCGGCTGTGCTTCGTGAAAACCTCATCCGGCGTGAAGATCGTTGACATTCGAGCCGTTCGTGGCGAGACTCCATACCATGCCTGGACTCACCCGCACTTTTGCCATCTCCTTGCTCGGAGCCCTCAAGACCCGTCGCCATCTGGTCCTCGAGAACTTCGCCCTCCGGCAGCAGCTTGCCGTTCTCGCAGCCTCGGGCAGTCGCCCACGCTTCCATCCCGCAGATCGGCTTATCTGGGTCTGCCTCAGGCGGCTCTGGAACGGCTGGAGAGAGGTGCTCGTCCTGGTTCAGCCGGCGACCGTAGTTCGTTGGCACCGGGAGGGCTTCCGTCGCTACTGGGAGCGCAAGTCTCGTCGACGGCCAGGAAGACCGGGGATAGATTCAGAGCTTCGTTCCCTGATCTGCAAGATGGCCACCGCGAATCCGTTCTGGGGCGCTCCTCGAATCCACGGCGAGTTGCTCAAACTTGGGTTTGAGCTTTCCGAGACCACCGTTTCTCGCTACATGCCCAGGCGTTGCAAGCCTCCCTCGCCAAGCTGGCGCGTTTTTCTCAACAGCCACGCAAGTGACCTCGTCTCGATCGACTTCTTCACCCCCTTCTCGCCGGATACCTCGTCTACTACCACCGAACCCGAACCCACCTGAGCCTCGGCAAAGACTCCCCACGGAAGCGACCCATCCAGGCTCCGTCGGATGGCGAGATTGTCGAGTTTCCGCAAGTCGGCGGACTCCACCACCGCGATGAGCGGCGTGCCGCCTGACCGGCCGTTATCTCGATAGCACATCACTCGGGCACAGCGTTGCGACGGCGGCGCATGGTTCTTCAATCGGGCTACCTCGTTTCTACCCTGCAGCTGGTCCTGCGAATCGACTCTCTCCCGGCAGCCGCCTGGTATTTAAGCTCGGCGGGACCTCGCTCCCGGCCTCGAACCCACCTGCCAGTCAGCCGATCGAGTTTTGACGAGGGACAGGGTACCTGAAGCAGACACTAACTTCGCGGGAGGCTCGATCACTAGACGGAAGCTCACACTTCACTTCTGGTTCCATTCAGCGCTGGCGATCGAGAGGTTCACAAGCGCAGATCGGCTGGCAGGATTGAGACGCAGGGCCATTTGGTGGGCGAGGACGGCTCCGGTAGAGTCGCCAGAGTGGCGCAGGGCGACTCCAAGATTCGTCCAGGCCACGCTGAGCGAGGGGTCCGAACGCAGCGCTTGCCAGAGTAGTTCCACGGCCTCGGGGATCCTGTCGTCTCTCAGTTCCTGGACGCCGCGATTCGAGTAGAACAGGGCCACAGCCGTGCGGTCGGTGATGAGTTCGTGGCGCTTCGGGTCGAAGTCCTCCTCCCCGCCGAGGTCGAAGACGCTGCCGCCGAAGGTGGTTGCCAAGTGGGTTCGGCGAACGCGGAGGGCTCCCTCTATCTCGCCAGGATTGATCGTTAAGGAAAGGACATAGCTCGCCTCGACGCCCACTTCGCGGGCAAGGCTCACCAGGAGGAGGGCGAAGCCCATGCAATCGGACCGTTTCGTCGCGAAGGCCTCTGCAGCGGAGGGACTCGGATCCATGATCTCCTCAATGTGCAAGGGTCCTTCGGTGACGAACGAGAAGTGCAGGGCGCGCAGGCGGGAGAGCTGCCGTCGTTTGCTGGCCACGCGCCTGCGAGCCCAGGAAGCCATTTCCGGCGTCGTGGCTGTGGGCGCACCGCCGATTGTGTAGTTGTCCGCAGGCCCCTCTCCAGGCCACCCAGGGCTTGGAAAGAGGAGAACAATCAGCGCCACCCCGATGAACGACCGCACGACCCTTGACCGAACGGTCGTGCGGTCGTCCACCGTGGCGATGTCGTCCGCGTCGACGAATGTCTCCCCGATCTCCCCGGCCAGCCCCAACGAGGTGAGTTGGAAGGCCTGTTCAGCGCCACGGTGGACGAATCCGCGAATCGGATGATCTCGGGTCAGCCGCTGCCGAACCACATGGCCGCCAGTGCGGCCTCCAGCTGCCGTGACGAGAATCATTTCCTTGGCAATCTATTTCCTTTGCAATTATTGTTGTACCTACAACGTTCCGCGCAAAAAAATATGCTAGCTGGAGTGCTTCTCCTCAAGCAAGCGGTCGACAATCGACCCCACGTCTGCTCCGACTAGCGCTTTTGTGTTCTTCTGCGCAGCCTCCCAAGCGGGCGCAGCCGCTACGAACACATCTTGTCCGCTGCGGGTGAGCGTCAGAAGCTTCGCTCGCCCATCCTCAGACCCATGCACTTGAACCCACTTCTTATCCACCATCAGCCGCACGTTACGACAGACGGTCGATTTTTCCAGCTGCAGCTTTTCACCTATCTCCCGCGGCTGAACCGGACCCAGCAATTGAATGGCAGCCAGCAACCCGAACTGCGAGATAGTGACGCCCTGTGCACCTAGAGTCTGGTCGTAAATGTGGCTGACCGTTCGATTCAGACGACGTACGCGGAAGGCGATACATTCGGCCGCGATCTCTTGCGCGGTCGCCTGTGCTTTCTGGTCTCGTTTCGTGGTCATCGGTGATGGCACTTGCTGAGGATATCTGAGATTGGTTGCAGATGCAACTAAAATCTCTTCTTGTCAAGCTTCGTGGTTCTGGGCCTAGTTTCATCCGGCCGACCCCAAGTGAC
>JAZFTL010000518.1:0-2182 GCA_036446675.1 Thermoanaerobaculia bacterium | reverse complement strand
GCCGGCACTCCCTTGACGGCACCCAGAGTTCCTACCGGCATGAATGCCGGAGTCTCGACAACTCCGTGCGGGGTGGTCAGCCGACCGCGTCGCGCCCGGCCATCTGAGGCCAAGACCTCGAAACCGAAACTCACAGAGTCTGTTGATCCAAAACTAGAAGTCGACAGCGTCCAACCCCGAATTCAGCGAGTGCCGCTGAGATCCTCGATGCCGACCGTACGCACCCTCAGATCGGCGGGTAAGTCCAGAACAAAACGGGTGGGCGGAATGTCTGTGTTGATCTGAAGATTGCTGAACTCGTACTCGGTGACATCGCCGTCTGCCTCCACATACCTGAGCCGGGTGGGAAGGAAGTTGTTCGGGTCGATCCATATTTTCATCTCACTGAGTCGCTTGGCGATTCTCTCGTAGCGCGGTGAAAGATCGAGCCGGTAAGGCAGGCTAGCGTCATCTGGAAGGCTCAAAGCGACCTCAAAATACTCCAGGAGCTGCTTCAAGCTACTACTCGCTCCCAGGTACTTCAATATCCGCTGAGACTGCTTTCCAACCTGGACCTCTTCGACTTGATCCAGATCTCTTAGCCAGATGGTCATTTTGCCCTTTTCGATAAGCAACGAGATCGGATTGGGCGAGGCATACTCCCATCGAACCCGATCCGGAGCCGCATATGAAAACATGCCGGTGGAGGTCTCCGGCTCAATGAGCATGGCGCTCTCTTTGTGCTGCACGAAATCGGCCACTAAGGTGACGAGCTTCTCCTGCTCTAGGCGGGTTCGTTCAAGCAGGGCTTGCAGGCGGGCGGCGGGTCCGAGGTCAGGACTCCGCGGATGAGGCAAAGAATCGGCATCGACCTGAGCTGACAGACCGATGGTTACAAGCAACAGCAGGGAGTGGGCCGTGAAGTTGAGGCGCATCATGTTCGAGTGATATTCAACAAGTATGCCAAGCCGACCTCCGATGCACGATTCAGTGGGTCAGCCACAAAATCGACCCCGTCAGCCCGGTGCATTGGCGATCGTACCTGCGGTGAATTCCAAAGTACAATACGAGCCGAGAGTACCACTTTGAAAGACCGGAGGGCAGCGGGTTGACAGCCGTATATCACAGTGCTACGGTCGCGCGCTTCTAATATTACTATCGTAAATGGAGGACACACGATGTCGAACCTAGGAACGAAATTCGAATGTCTGGATTGCAACACCAAGTTTTATGACTTCAAGAAGCCCGACCCGATCTGCCCCAAATGCGGTCGAAATCAGAAGAAAGCCAGCCCGTCCGAATCTGTCGATTCGAGCCCGAGTAAATAAGCTGCCGCGGTCCATTACCGGCAATTCCGCTCCCCTCACTGAGGCCACATCAATAATCGCCGAACTGTCGCCTGAGGTACCTGCTCCTCTTGTAGCCCTCTCCCTGGGAAGTAATCTCGGCGACTCTGAGGCAATTCTCGAGAGCGCCATAGCCCAGCTCGCCCAACTCTTGCAATCGCTATCGGTCGCTTCGATCTTCCGAACCCAGCCGATCTCGAAGTTTCGCCAACCGACTTTTCTCAACACTGCTGTCACCGGCAGAACCCACCTCTCACCTGAGCAGCTCCTGGCATGCACGAAGAAAATCGAGCGCAACCTCGGGAGGACTCCCGGAGTCCGTTTCGGGCCGCGGCGGCTCGACATCGACCTGTTGATCTACGGCGACCTGATTCGAGATCTGCCGGAACTGACGATTCCTCATCCCGAATTGAAAAATCGTCGCTTCTACTTAGAGCCCCTCGCCGAAATCGCTCCATCTCTCACGGTACCACCCGACAGGACTTCGGTCTCAGAACTTCTCGCCCGACTCGGTTCTGAGCAAGAGGTGACCCGACTGAAGAGTCGAAGCTGAGACGGCCCACCAGGGAAATCGATCCTGCAAATACCGAGTGGAGGGAGATCGCAGCCATCATTAGAAGTTGCGAAATGAGGGTCTAATGCCTTAACGTCGCCCTACAAATGGAAAAGGAAAGAAAGAGTGCGTGGCACGGGCAGCTCCACTGGCGTGTCCTGATCGCAATGATTTTGGGAATCGCCGTCGGGCTGATTGGTGGGCCGGCGGTGATTCCCTATGTCGGTTGGCTCGGAACGCTCTTCATCAAGCTCCTCAAGATGATCATCGTACCGCTTATTCTTACTTCAATCGTCTCGGGAGT
>JAZFTL010000517.1:0-3846 GCA_036446675.1 Thermoanaerobaculia bacterium | reverse complement strand
ACTGACTTGGAGCCCCCTCAAGTTTGCGAGCATTCGAAGGCCTGACGCCAAGCCTGTTATTCTCTGGCGTCGAATCAGTCTGGCTTCCGAGAGAGGCAAGAATCGAGTGTCAAAGATGAACATCAAAGCCGCAGCGGTCCTGTCCTTCGTTCCCGCTTTCGTCGTGAGTTGCCAACCTGCCGCGGAACAAACCGGAGATCCTATGGAAGAAATCTCCACCGCTTATGTGAAGTTGGTTCTCGCCATGGGGCAACACGACGCCGACTATGTCGACGCCTATCTCGGTCCCGACGAGTGGAAGACTGACGCCGTAAGGAATGCCTGGACGATCGACGAAATTCAAACCCGAGCAGCAGCTCTCTACCACCAACTCAACTCACTTCCCTCTCCCACAGAAAATCTAGAGATCGCCCGCACCACTCATCTGGCAAAGAGCATTCAATCTCTTATCGCTCGCGCCGACCTTCTATCAGGAAAAATGCTCAGTTTCGATCAGGAGTCTCTAGCGCTCTACGATGCTGAAGCCCCATCGAATTCCAACGAGTACTATCAAGAGATCCTCGACGAACTCGATGCACAACTTCCCGGCGAAGGTCTCCTCATCGATCGGTTCGAACGATTCAAGGCAGACTTCGTGATCCCTCCAAACAAGCTGGATGAGGTTTTCAGGACAGCCATAGCGGCCTGCCGCGAGAGGACGGCCCGCTGGATCGACCTGCCGGCCGACGAGAGTTTCGCGATCGAGTACGTGACCGATAAGTCTTGGAGCGCTTACAACTGGTACAAGGGTGATTATCACAGTCTGATTCAGGTCAACACCGATCTGCCGATCTACATCGATCGCGCCATCGATCTTGCCTGTCACGAGGGCTATCCGGGGCATCATGTATACAACGTTCTACTGGAGCGGGAGCTGGTGCGCGGCCGCAACTGGACCGAGTTCACCGTCTACCCTCTGTTTAGTCCGCGCTCTCTGATCGCTGAGGGCAGTGCAAACTTCGGGATCAAGGTGGCATTTCCAGGCCAAGAGCGTCTCGAGTTCGAGCGCCACGTGCTGTTCCCGCTAGCTGGGCTCGACCCCACTGGAGTCGAGAGATACTACGAGATCAGCGAACTCTCAGACCGGCTCCAATATGCCGGCAATGAAGCAGCCCGCAGATATCTCGATGGCGAGATCGACAGAGGCCAAGCAGCCGCTTGGCTCTCGACCTACGCCATGATGCCGACGCCACGCGCCGAGCAAAGAGTTCGATTCATCGACCAATACCGGAGCTACGTCATCAACTACAATCTCGGCCAAGATCTGGTCCAAGACTACATCGAAAGACGCGGCGGCACCTCCGACAACCCAGAGCAGCGCTGGCGGGAATTCGTGATGCTACTCTCTACACCCATGCTTCCATCCGAACTCAAGTAAAGTATTCAGCAACCGTTGCAGAAGCTACTCAGGGCGGCGCGAATTGATACGTGTTAGCGACGATACGGTCCACAAATTCCGGTTAATCAGGAGGTCCTACATGCCTATCACGAACAGATCGCTCTGGGGGGTTCTACTGTTCGGTTGTCTAGTAGCTGCAACACTCCAAGCGGGCGGAATTCGACTCCGCTTTCATCCCGAGCCTGGATCCGTCTTCCATTTGCGACAGGAAATCGAGCAAGACGTCCAAGTCAATCTGGGTCCCCTCGGTGCTCAGGAATTCAAGAACAAAATTGTTATCGAGTCGACCCAGAAGATCTTCGCAGGCGAGGAGTCGGGCACTCAAATGATGTAGATGAGTTTGCCCACATTCCCTGACCCAGCCCTCGCCGTGGGCGACACTTGGACCCGCAATGGTGAGTTCCAGGAATCTTCGAACAGCTCAAAGCTGTGTCAGCAGCTTCGCTGGACCTAAAGATCGACCAGACCTTGGAGAGATAGCTAGAGCTGTAAGACCAACTTCACCATGTCGTGCGCTTGCCCCTCCGGATCAGCGCCGTACCCAGGAATCACATACCGGTCGAAGCCTAGTTCACTGAGAGTGCGAATCGCGTCGGCCTCTGCTTCGCCGATCAACATGCAGGTTAGCCGTCGCAAGCCATCTTCCCGCGCAATCGTAATAAACTGGTTCACCAGAGTGGTTCCGAGTCCTTGGCCGCGATAGTCCTCACCGATCAACCACTTGATTCGACCGACATGCCGTAGCGGGCCGCTGTTGCGCCGATGTAGCGTGGCATCGGCGACGATTGCCGAGCCCTCGAGCGCCAGGAGAGGCAGCACCTTAGAATAGTCGATGCGTTGAGCCCAGCGCTCGATCAGCGCTCGATTCGTAATATCGTCCCAGGCGAATTTTCGGGTCTCATCTGGAAGGCCCTGAAAGAACTCGTATAACCCATCGGTGTCGTGATTTGCAAATGGCCGAATGAGAAGTTTCTTCCCATCGCGCAATACCGCTATCTGAGGAAATCTTGCTGGCATAATCGAATCAGTCTCCCATAACTAAGCCACCTAGCCCACCCAGGATCGAACCTTCACCTTTTCTCGTGCCGCCGGTCTGTGGGGCCGCAGCATAGATACGGCTCGCAAGCCGGCTAAACGGCAACGACTGAATCCACACTCTACCCGGCCCGGTCAGACTCGCGTAGAACAGCCCTTCGCCGCCAAAAAGCGCCGTCTTGATGCCGCTTACCATCTGAACGTCATAATTGATGCCACTCTCAAACGCCACGAGGCATCCGGTATCGAGGCGAAGCGTCTCACCAGCCTCGAGTTGCCGCGAAACGACCGATCCACCCGCATGCACAAAGACAAGGCCATCGCCTTCCAGTTTCTGAAGGATAAACCCCTCTCCTCCGAACAACCCAGCCCCGAGTCGCTTCTGGAAGGCTATACCTATTGAACTACCCTTTGCAGCGCAGAGAAAGGCGTCTTTCTGACAGAGAATTGTTCCTTGGTGTTCGGTGAGATCGAGCGGAATAATCTTTCCCGGATAGGGCGAAGCAAAAGCTACATTCTGCCTCGCTGCCCCACCATTCCCGAAAAGGGTCATGAACAGTGATTCACCCGTCAGTACCCGCTTGCCGGCTCCGAGAAGCTTGCCCAAGAAGCCCTCTCCCTCACTCTTGGCGGAGGCATCCCCAAAAATCGTCTCCATCTCGATTCCTGGATCCATATACATAAACGCTCCCGCCTCAGCGATACAGGCCTCCCCTGGATCGAGCGTGATCTCCACGAATTGCATCTCCTCTCCGAAGATCTCGTAATCGATCTCGTGGGCGACAGCTGATCTGGCGGGAGGCGGGGGAACGGCCATCGGGCCGCTGAATGCGGCGGCGAAGGAGCCTTGGCTCGTGATCGGAAGCCACTCTGTCATCCCTGCCGAGAAAACATGGGCGCCACGATCGAGGCTGCCAGCCTCGATCTGCTCCACTACTTGGTTTTGGGTAAAGGGTCCCTGCTGCCGACCACCGGTCGCCGTGTGCCACGTCTTATCGTCTGCCATCTTTGCCCCTCCTGTCTACTGCTCCAAGGAAACAGTCTTTTGAGGAGTCTACCACCCTGCTAAACGTCACAATCACACCGGTCTGGACTTCTCTTATTACGCCGCTGGAGGGGCCCAGATAGGACACCACTCGAGGTGGCCTACACCAAGACTGCTGCTCGCAGGAGTATCTTCTTGGCGCTCAGAGCTAATACAGCTTGCCGATCTGTTGCAGATCAAATGGACTCAGAGTACCATCGCGACCCGGCAACGAAATGGCATTCATCAGTGCGTTCAGCTTCTTGGCTGAGCACGTTAGTTGATCAGGAATTTCGCAAGAGTGACCTAAGCCCAGTGTGTGCCCCAACTCATGCGCGAAGACAGCCCA
>JAZFTL010000516.1:0-3593 GCA_036446675.1 Thermoanaerobaculia bacterium | reverse complement strand
ATATCGAGAATGAGCAGGTCGAACGATCTCTCCTCGGTGGCTTGTAACGCATCTTCTCCAGTCGAAACCGCGTCCACCTGGTAGCCCTCGCTCTCCAGCCGATCGGTCAGGGTCACCACTAAACTGGGTTCGTCCTCGACCAACAAGATGGATCGGGGAACTTGGCGTGGGGAGCGCGACGTAGCTTCACTCATGATTCTCTCTTGGGGCCCAATTTACTTCGACTCCTGCCTGGCGAGCGTTCACCCAACGGAAGATGCAAGGTAAAGACGCTACCCATTCCGCCCTTGCCGCTCCCCACCGTCACCCTACCTCCGTGCGCCTCAGCGATCTGTTTGACGACGCTCAGTCCAAGCCCGCTACCTGGAATCGGGCCTACAGCCGCGCTCGCACCTCGGAAGAATGGAGCGAAGATTCGCGGCAGGTCCTCTGCAGGTACTCCGGGGCCTTCATCCTGAACACTGATAGATACCTCGGAACCTGCTCCGGAGCCGGTCTCGGAGCCGCTTGGCACCTCTGTAACGCGGGCGCTCACCAGCACTCGTCTTCCCGGACCACCGTATTTCACGGCGTTTTCGATGAGATTTTGAACCGCACTCTGCAGAGCGGCCTGATCTGCGACAATCATCGTCGCTGGTAATTCCAAGTCGGTCTCGACCTGAACCCTCGCTGCTTCGATCAAACCACTCTCGGCCTTCAGCGCCGTGGCGATGATCTCCTCGACCAACTGAGCATCCATCGGACGTGATCTCGTACCCGACTGCATCCCGGCATATTCGAGAACGTTCGCCAGCAGATGTGAGAGCCTCCTGCCTTCCGACGCAATCATCCTGCCATACCGCCGTACGTTCTGTTCTTCCTCGACCACCCCATCCGCGAGATTCTCGCCGGCAGATCGGATCGCCGCTAACGGCGTATGCAATTCATGAGAGATACCCGCCACAAAATCTATCTGCTGTTGCGCTAGAGCCTGAGTTCGACGCGTCATCACCAGGAGCACCACCAAGCTTGCGGTCAGCAGACCCAAAATCCCAAAACTCACCGACAGGTTACGCCGCCTGGTACTTCGAACTACCTGCTCGAGTGAGCCTGCCCGATGTTGCACCCGCATCAACCAGGCCCCTTCCCCAACTCGTCTCGCCGCCTCCGCATCGAAATGAGCGCGCCGCTCCTGACCTCCAAGAGGAAGCCCCCTCCTCCCCGGTGGTCTGCCCGAAGCAAGTCTCCCGAACTGCGCTCCCATGAGTCGGCGAGCTTGAAAGCCCATGCCGCGCAATTCCGCGAAAGGCCGCACTGAGAAAAGCCCCAGTTCCAGGTCGGCGGCCTCTTTATCCTCCGAATTCCGGCGTGGATCTGTCTCAAATATCACTCGATGCGGGTCCCTCCGCTCCCTAATCGACAGGTGATAACCCAGTTCATTGGCACTCGAGAATGACTCATCTAACAGACTTGGAAGGAAGTGATTCTGCAAGTAGTCGAGGTCCAATTTGAGCACCACTGCATTGATTTGAACCACCCGCCCAGGGAAATGAGCGCCCCCTCTACTTGTTCTCAATGGGCGTTGCAAGAGCGGTATTACCAACGCCGGAATTTCTGCGCGCAGTGGATTAGGAGGCCCAACTGTGGCGCGAGTCGACATCCAGGTACGGGGATTGACCCGGCGCTCCAACCCTCTACCTATTGCGGAGAGATCGGCGGGCCATTCGGCTGCCTCGAAGTTCTCGCTGTCATAGGCAAGATGAAAAACGCGTGTGTTCCGGTCTGCCTGTACCGCCAAATAGATTTCGCGGACGATACGGGGATGCGGTGCGTCGGCCTTCCACGCGACGAATCTTTCTTCCAGAGCTGCGCCGAGACTCTCGCTGTCCCGCCCCGGATCAGGGTGGAAGTAAAGATAGGCCCGGGTGAGCTCGCGGTCCACGTCGGCGGCAAAACGGCCGGCCACCACCTGCATGGTCTCGCGCCTGCGGCGGACATCGGCCCGACTCATCTCATCGACCCATTTCCACTGCAGGCCAGCCAAGATTACCAACAGCACGAACAGAGCGGCCACGACCAGGGCGAAATGCACCGAACCGAAACGCCTCCTTCTCATGCACATGAGTCTAACAACCCTCCTCCTATCTCACCGGCTCAAAGCTAGACCTTTTACATTCATTACAAAGGTCTTGCCCGCACTTGATGATTCCAAGCCGCAACTGCCTGTATTCTGCACTTGGCAAGCGGACCGACTCATGGAGCCGACCACTGAGCCCAAGTTGAATGACTTACCAAGGAGCCGAACAATGAGATTTACAACCACTGTACTTTCACTTCTATGCCTTGCCCTAGCCGGCAACCTCGCGGCCCAGCCCGGTGGCTTCGGTAGAGGATTCGATCACTCCGGGCCCAGAGATGGAGCGATGCGCTTGCAAGTACTCGCGATCGCTCTCGATCTAACCGACGATCAAATCGCTCGAGCCCAAGACCTCTTCAGTGAATTTCACGCCTCGAACGCCGGCTCGATGCAGCAGCGTCACCAGCAGCATCAAGAGCTGAGGAACTCCCTCGACAGCGGCAACACTGACCCCTGCGCCATCGGGCAGCAGCTGCTCCAGATCCATCAAGCCGGGGAGGCAGCTAAGTCTGCTCGAGAGGGCCTCAGAGGCAGCTTGGCTGCAATTCTGACTCCAGAGCAGGAAGCGAAATTCGACGCCCTCGAAGCAGCACGTCAGTCGATGCCTGGTCTTCGAGGAATGCGCCACCGTGGGGGCCGTGGTCTCGGCGGGGACCCGACCGATGGGGGGAAATGATGGAGTTCGCCGCCAAGGATGGAATAGATTCAAGGTGGCTCACCATTCTTGCATGCGGTATCTCGTTGCTACTCTTCAGTTCCATTTCGACGGCAGACACGCCACAAAACGGACCACCCGACCTCAGCGGTACCTGGGAGCTAAATGAAGAAGACAGCGACAATCTCCGTGAGAAGATGATGGAAGCTCGTCGATCAGGTGGATCGGGCGGATCGAGATCCGGTGGGGGCGGGTTCGGCGGCGGGATGGGCGGGGGCCGTGGCGGGATGGGTGGAGGAATGGGTGCGGGTCGCGGCGGCATGAGCGGAGGTAGGTCAGGCGGACGGGACGGTGAAGGTCCTCCGAGACTCATGCGTGGCATTGATGTCCTCGAAGTTGAGCAGAGCGATTCGAAAGTAACAATTCGGTACTCTGACGTCTCAGAGAGAATCCTGATTACAGACGGAAAGAAATATGAATCAGAATCACCGAATGGCGACTCCTTAATAACCACCGCGGTGTGGAAACAGGGCCAGCTGATCGTTACTATCAAGAGCAGCGAGCGCGGAAAGATTAAAGAATGGTACAAGTTATCTGAAAGCGGTCAACGCCTGATAGTCAAGCTCGACCTCCCTGGTCGGGGCCGATTTCCGGCGATCACACTCAAACGAATCTACGATCTCGTCGGCTAGGTATCTCCTCCAGCGTGACATCTTGACGATTGAGTCAAGTTTTTGAGTTCCAAGAGCAGTCCGCCCTTGTCATTCCGAGCGAGAGCGAGGAATCTGGGGGATGGGTGGCATACTAACCGTCGCGTTCTTA
>JAZFTL010000515.1:0-2044 GCA_036446675.1 Thermoanaerobaculia bacterium | reverse complement strand
GTTGGTTGGCCGAGAGCGGCCGCAGTCGCTTGATCTCCTGGATCTTAGCGGCGCTCGCCGTGTCAATCCCAAGTTCTTCGGGGGTGTAATCGAAAGTCAGCTCCTCGAAATCATCGGAGCTGATGGGCCAGTCGAGTTCGTCCCGGAGATACTTGACGAGTGAGGGAAACGTCCTAATGCCTCGGAGGAGGTCTCGGTGATCGCTCTCTCCGATGGCAGGGCGATTCTTTCCTTTCCGACGAGCAAAGACTACAAGCGTATCGGTGAAGGTGATCGCGGTCCCAACACAGGGGGAATGGGAGCGCACAGCCCCGCGGGGATCTTTGGGGCTACAGAATTCGATGGCATTCTGGAGCATGTTCTCGAAAAGACCATCGCTGCGATGCGGGAAGAGGGGGCAGAATTTCGAGGTGTCCTCTATGTCGGCATCATGTTGACGGATAGCGGCCCCAAGGTATTGGAGTTCAATGTAAGGCTGGGTGACCCTGAGGCCCAGCCTCTGGTGATGCGTGTCGAAAACGATCTGCTGCCGATTCTGATGGCGAGCGCCAGAGGAAATTTCGAGGGGCGGCAGCTCCTCTCTTCAAAGGAAACCAGTGCGTGTGTGGTGCTCGCCAGTGAAGGTTATCCCGAGAAGCCGGTGACTGGACAGGTCATTATGGGGCTGGACCGGGCTGCCAGTTGCGATGGAGTTCAAGTCTTTCACGCGGGAACCCAACAGGTCGATGGGCAGCTCGTCACGGCCGGCGGCAGGGTACTCAATGTCTGCGCTAGCGGGTCCAGCCTGAGGGTCGCTCTCGATCGAGCTTACGCTGCAGCCGATGAGATTTCCTGGCCGGGAATGGTACTGCGAAGGGACATTGGGCAGAGGGTGCTGAGGCTCTCTGCTGAACAATCTCAGAACGGCTCAGCGGTTTGAAGAGGGGCCAGAGTCCATGAGATCCATACCGGAGGCTTTCGAACAGGTTCTGTTGGCGGTGTGATTTGGTACGATTGAGCCTGGACTACTGCCGATGATTGCCGCCTTCTTCCGCTCACCGTTCGTCAAGCTGACGTTCTACTACTTGTTGCTCGGTAGTTTGACGTTCGGCTTACTCGCCATCTTTCCTGCGTTGCAGAGCGCATTTTCTCTTGCGCGGCTTAGTGAATTGTCGGGAGGTGGCGGGTTTCTGGATCCTGGAAACGCTGCGGTCTATCAAAAGTCCATGTACGACCCTTTGGGTTCGGCGATCACGACAACTTTTGCGATTCTCTCGAGTTTGGCCCTGCTGGCTCCAGTCGCCTGGGTCTATATGATCACCAAGCAGCGTCAGGGCTATGACGAATCCGTCGTGCACACGGTGATGATTCTGCCGGTTCCGGTTACGGGCCTGGTTATCGTGGTGCAGAACAGCCTGGCCCTGGCCTTCTCGTTGGCAGGTATTGTCGCCGCGGTTCGATTTAGGAACACCTTGAAAGACACCAAGGATGCGGTCTATATTTTCTTGGCAATCGGGACCGCCCTGGCGGCGGGGGTTCAGGCGCTGGGGGTGGCTGCGTCGACTTCGATTCTGTTCAACTATCTTGTCCTGGTCATGTGGCAAGCGAAGATCGGTAATATCTATGCGGATCAGAGACGGCGTACCCCAAGAATGAGGCTAGGCGACGTCTTGGCCGGAGCAGGATCGGCCGGTGCCGGAATCGGAGATTTGACGATCGGAGACCCCGAACTTCTGGCGGCCCTCGCCCCAAAGGACTTAAGAGACATCGCTGCCAAGAAATCCCGGCTTGTGGACAGAGTGCGCGATTCGGAGAGCAAGAAATACAACGGAGTCCTGGTGGTTTATACCGACGATCCTGACAGATGCGTTGAAGAGCTCGAGCCGGTCCTGGCGGCGATCTCATCTGGTTTTGATTTCGTCGAGGCGGCCTCAGCAAGTGATGGGAACACTTCACTCGTGCCGGACCTATCTGGTCCGCCTTTCAAATGACGCCGTCGGCACCGCGCGGGCACGCCCGCTCGAAGACGGCACGGTCAAGATCGAGCGCATGGCGGTCCTCAAAC
>JAZFTL010000514.1:0-6859 GCA_036446675.1 Thermoanaerobaculia bacterium | reverse complement strand
CCTGAGCCCATCGGTCGAGATTACCTTCCGCGAACTTCTCAGCAGTTGAATCCGCCCGGAGTAGGAGCCTTTCCATTCTCAGTTTCTTGACTGGAAAAGGTACCTGATCAGAGAATTCAGCAGCAGCGGTTCCAGGTCTTGGTGAGTATGGGAAGGCATGGATGCGGGCGAAGTTGCACCTGTCTGCGAAATTCAGGGTCTCTTGAAATTCTCGTTCAGTCTCTCCTGGGAATCCGACGATGATGTCTGTCGTAATCGCGACGCCTGGAACCCTCTCGCGAATGGCTGATACGAGCTCTCCAAATTCGCTGGGGCCGTAGGGGCGCCGCATCCTGCGCAATGTGGTCGCGGAACCACTTTGCAACGAAAGATGAAAGTGGCGACAGAGACGAGGCGGATCGTGGTCGAATAGGTCGAGCAATCTAAGGTCGAAATCCCATGGCGCTATGGAGGTCAACCGCAGGCGACCGACGCGGGTGTATTGAAGTAGCTTCTTGACGAGATCATAGAGACCCGACCGGCCGGAGCGGTAGGCAGAGATCTGCACACCAGTGACCACGACCTCCCGACTGCCTCGCTGTACAAGCTCCTGGACCTCTTCGAGAATCTCTCCGATTTTGCGACTTTTTTGGCGCCCCCTGGTGTCCGGGATAATGCAAAAGCTGCATCTCATGTTGCAGCCGTCTTCGATCTTCACCAGGGCCCGCGTGTTCCCGAATGCCAGAGGTACATATGGTACAGGGAGGTCAGGGTCTTCCGGCAGGAGGGTGCCGCGATGAGGTGGCCAGTTCTCCTGAACCCTCTCCACTAGCTGATTCTTCAGGTGGTTCGGAACGATGAGGTCGACCCCACAGAGGCTCGAGGCCTCGTGTGGGTCCGACGTCGCATAGCATCCCGTCAGGACAGTCCGCAGTTTCGGGTTGAGTCGTCGTCCTTGACGTGCGAGCCGGCGCGATTGTCGGGCTGCCACGTGCGTTACGGTGCAGGTGTTGACAACATGAATGTCTGCTTCCTCGAGAGAAGTGGCGATGATGTATCCGGAAGAGCTAAATTTACGTGAGAGACCTTCGAGCTCTGCCTGATTGAGTTTGCACCCGAGGTTCGAGAAGAAGACTCTCATCGAGCGCATTCTATCCTGGAGGATTGCGGGCTGCATCCATTGATGACGAGTTGAAGTCGAAACGTTGAAGCCAGAGTACAGTAGGGGAGATCTTGGCGCGAGTATTGCACAATGTCAGGGAGATGAGGATTGCTGGAGTCGAGGCAGAGCTTGATGACGCAACCCGACACGGTTTTGAAATACGTCGTCTTTCGGCGATCCCTGTTCGCGACCTCGACAGGAGTCGATGTGAGGTAGTAGCTGTCGCGCTGTGGAGACAATGGCCTGTAAATGAGATCGGACGTCTCCTGGCCGAGTCGCGACAGAACATGAGAGAATTCACAGCCGGCAGGAAGTACTCGAAGGGCCTTGCGGGGTTGCGAGCAGTACTTGATTCCAGGTAAACAGAGATGACCTTCAGACACAGACTCCGCGAAGTTGCAGTGGTCGTACTGGTCACTGCAGGAGTTCTGGAATTGGCGGTGGTACCGATGACAGCTCTAGGTCAAAGTGATCCGTTCGTTGCGTTGCGCTCCCAGATGGTTGAAGACCAGATCAGGGCTCGAGGAGTCAAGGAGCCGGGCATCATTCGCGCCATGGGTGAAGTACCGCGCCACCGTTTTGTTCCTCAATCGGCGCAAGAGTGGGCCTACGCTGACAGCCCGGTGCGCATCGGTTCAGGGCAGACTATTTCTCAGCCCTACATCGTCGCGCTCATGACTTCGTTGCTCGACTTGGACGGTGACGACAAGATCTTAGAAATCGGCACAGGTTCAGGGTATCAAGCCGGCGTACTATCTCGACTCGTTGCCGAGGTGTACACCATTGAAATCCGTAAAGCCCTGGCCGATGAAGCGGAGCTAGTCCTGGCTGACTTGGGGTACACCAACGTCCATGTGATTGTGGGCGATGGCTATCGCGGATTGCCCGAAGAGCAGCCTTTTGACGGCATCATTGTCACGGCAGCTGCCGAGCGCATACCGCAACCGCTGATTGATCAGCTCAAAGAGGGGGGAAAGCTGGTGATCCCTCTCGGCGGTTACCTCCAAGACCTCATTGTGCTGACCAAGACGCCGGACGGAGTGGAGCGTCAAACAGTCAGCCCGGTGCGATTCGTGCGCATGATCGGGGAAGTTGAAGAACAGCAAGACTAGGCATCTGCCGTCGGCGCTTTGACTGTGCCTGAGATAGTACCAGCCGAATTGAGGGCGCCATGCTCACGGTCGTCGCCGGCTACAATCTAGGTCAGACCGACTGCAACGGATGCTGCCACGGGGCCTGCAACGCTGCAATAGGGCGTCTCTTCGTCTTCCCTCACCCCTTGGATCGCGGCAAGCGCGGCATGCCTTCGACCGGTTCGGGAGTCTGCAGTTCGCGCTTTGACTGCGCCGTAACTTTCATCTGCTCGAGCCGATTTCCCATGGGAATCAAACGTTTCTCGAACGATCCGACAGCCCTATTGTAGGCATCGACGGCAATGCCCAGCCCTTTTCCCACCCTGGATAACTCCTCCTCGAATTTTGCTGCACGCTCGTAGAGCAGAGTGGCGGTCTTGGCTATCTCCTCCGCATTTTCGGCTAGCGAGCGCTGCTGCCAATAGATAGCGACCGTTCGCAGCAGGGCGATGAGAGTCGTCGGAGTCGCGATGAGGACTTTGGAACGGAGTGCCTCGACCTGCAGATCCGGATCGATACTGGCTGCGGCACTGAGGAATGGGTCGCCGGGAAGAAACATGACGACCAGATCGACGCTCGATTCCAAGGTCGATTCATAGTTGCGACCGGACAGGTCTTTGATGTGGGTCTTCAGAGCCTTGACGTGGCGCTGCAAGGCGGCTTTGCGATCGGCTTCGGTGGCGGCGTCGTTCGCTTCGAGAAAAGCGGAAAGAGGTGCCTTGGCGTCGATCACGATGTGGCGTCCGCCAGGCAGCTTGACCGTCATATCCGGACGTTTTCCGTCGCCGATTGTCGGTTGTTCCTCGAAGTCACAGTGCTCGGTCATTCCCGCCAGTTCGGCAATGTTCTTCAGGGCGATCTCTCCCCAGCGGCCACGTACATGGGTGCCACCTTTGAGAGCGGTCGTGAGCGAAATCGTCCGCTCTTGGAGTCCGCTGGTTGCCTCGGCCAGGGCTCGAATCTGTTCATCGATTCTCGAGTAAGCGCGGGTGCGTTCCTTTTCGATCGCGGTGGTCTTGGTATCGAGGTTCTTGAGAATCTCGCGGAACGGACTCAACAGGGTGGCGATCGCCGTCTTGCGCTCTTCCAAATCGGCGACAGCTTGCACTTGCGACGCCGCGAATTTCTGCTCAGCGAGAGTCAAGAACTGTTCCGAGGTTCCTTTGAGGGCTTTGCTTGCCAGTGACTGGAACGTCGCTTCCAGGTCCTTCTTGGCGGATTCGATGAAGAGCTTCTGTTCTTCGATGAGCTGGTCGGAGCGATTCACTCTTTCGCCGGCTACGGCTAACTGCCGGTCGAGTTCTCGAAGTTGATCGTTGGCTGTTGCGAGACTATTCGCCGTAGCAAGGCCTTTCCCGAGCCAGCCAAGGACGATGCCGAAGGCGGCGCCGGCTAGTATGATAAGGAGGCTGTTTTCATTCATCAAACAGGTGGTCCGAGTCCCGAATGGACTCCGCGGTTCAAGCGATCTGAATCCTTGGTGGAGCAGAAGGGATTTGAACCCTCGACCCCCACGTTGCGAACGTGGTGCTCTCCCAACTGAGCTACTGCCCCAAGAATAAAGAGTCTACCGCTCTGTTGATCGGCTCACAAGAAGTCTAATACTCTAGGGGTAGCGCCACGTCTCACTCCCACGAAGGATTGGAAATGCCCGATAGTGGGGGTCGTAGCATCAGGTCCGGGTGGTTTCGGCAGCGAGGATGGTATAGATTCCCACTCTAGGTCGGTACACACTCTATTGTCTGGGAGGAAACCATGGCGGAGTCAGAGAATTCAGAGCAAGAGGGCAAGAAAGCAGTGAGTAAGAGTATCCAAGAGGGGGTGAGCGCCGCAGGCCAGAAGATCGAATCGGCACGTGAGCGGTTTACCGAGGTTGCGGATGGAGTAGGAGACAAGGTGCGGCAGATTCGTACCGAGGCCGGAAAAGCCTCAGAGCAGCTGCGCGCCGGTGCGGGCCAGGTGTCTGAAAAGGCGAAAGAGAAGTTCGAGGTCGCGTCGACTCAGCTTCGCGAAGGGTACAGCAAGACCAAGAAGGACGTTGATCAGCTTCTCGAAGACGTCAATGTTTACGTGCGAGACAATCCAGCGAAGTCGGTGTTGATTGCCGCTGGAGCAGGATTCGTGCTCGGTATGCTCGTACGCGGCGGCCGGCGCGACTGAGGAAAGCTGCGCCTCCTGATTTGAAGGTGCGGCGCGCAGTGGTATGGGGGATCGATACTTGAGCGAATCCGACGTAGAAGTTCCGCATGAGCAGCTCGATGAGTTTCTGGACGAGCTGTTGCCGGAAGAACTGGACTGGAAACGGCTGGTCTCTGCGTATCCGAAATCCGCTCTCGTTGTTGCGGCAGTAGCAGGTTTTGCTTTTGGCAGGAGTCGAGGCGCGGCCCTTCTTGCGGGTCTGGCAGCCTTCGCCGCAGATGGAGTCGGCAGGGTTGTCAACGAATACTTGGGTGACGAGATCATTTAGCGTTCCTCGTTCCCAATTCTTCGTGTATCGAATTCTACACATTTCCGATGTCCACTTCGGGCCGCCCCACCTGCAGCAGGTGTCGCAGGCCGTCTTAGCTCTCATCGATCAGAGAAGTCCCGACTTGGTGGTGATCTCGGGCGATTTGACCCAGCGCGCAAAACCACTCCAGTTCAGGCAAGCAAGAGTTTTCGTAAATCAGATAGCCGCGCCGGTCTTGGCGATTCCAGGGAACCACGACGTTCCAATGTATCGGTTCTGGGAACGAGCCTTTCTCCCCTATGGTGCCTACCGTAAGCACTTTTCCGGAGATTTGGAGCCGTCCTATCAGGATTCCGAGGTCTTCGTTGTAGGTGTGAATACAGCGTTTGGATGGACTATTGAGAACGGCAGATTCACCAAGCACCGGCTCGAGCAGGTCAAGGAGATACTCCTCGGGGCACCTAGCGGCAAGTGCAAAATTGTCGTGGCTCATCATGCTCTGATTCGCCCTCCTGAGCTCGGCCAGAAGAACCTCGTGATCAATGCCCAACGCGCTATGGAGGTTTTTTCGAAGTCAGGAGTCGAGTTGTTACTGTCGGGACACTTTCATCGCAGCATGATCGGATCTTCGCGTGACTATTACCCGGAGATACGTCCGGGCATAGTTGTGGCGCTGTCCGGGACCACCACTTCGTCGCGAGGTCGAGGTCACGAAGAGGGAAGGAACTCGTGCAACTGGATCGAACTCAGCGAAGGAGTTATTGCGATCTCGATTCTGAGATGGCAACGGTCGGATCAAATTTTCAGGGCTGATCCGGAACTGCGGTTTCCCCGACAGAGTTCTATTTGAAGACGCACGCAGTCTTCGTGAAGGTCGCTCCAGGTGAGAAGGGCACCAGTCTCCTAGATGTTGTAGGCAGTTGGAACAGAAGTCGGGGCCTTCTTAAGTCTCGATATTAGGAGAGCTGAAAGAGTCTACCCAACAGCATCTGCAGAGGAAACCGCTGCAGTTGCCCGGCCCCCGCTGAATGTTCGTCGTAGACTTTGACGCTATCCGCCTCAATGCCTTTGCCCCAAATCAGCACAGGTAACGGATCTGCGGCATGCTGGCCGCTTTCAGAGAGTGTCGCATGGTCCGAGGCCACCGCGATGCGGATTGGATCGGGGTGCGAATTGAGAAAGTCCATCAACTCGCGGTCGATTTTCTCGAGAAAACCTGCTTTTAGATCCGGTCTGCGATCATGAGCAGCAATGTCGGCACCCTTGATGTGAACGATGACAAGTTCATGGCTCTTCAGCGCCTGTTTGGCAGTCGCCAGTTTGAGCTTGACGTCGGTGTCAAGGTTGCCTGTCATTCCGTCTAGAGAAGTGGTGTCGGCTCCCAACAGGTGGGCTAATCCGAGCACCGTCCGATCTCCACTAATGCACGAGATGCGCAGTGGCAAACCGGCGTCCTCCAAAGGGATGAGCGTGTGAATTCTTCCGGCTCCGCGGGTGAGGATCGAATTCGCTTGTGGATCTCCAGTCTTGAGTCGAGCCCGGTTGATCGGGTGCTCAGCCAGAACGCGACGGGCTTCCTGCTCGAAAAGAGCCAGAACCCGAGCGGTGTGTACCGCCCTTTCGTCGTCGGGATCGAGTGGTCTGGGGGTAAGGGGTGGGCTCGAAGTAGCCCGCTCGCCCGGATCACTGCCTTGAATCTTAGACGAGAGGTCGGAGCCTCGCAGAACGATCGCCAAGCGGTGTTCGGTTCCGGACTTGACTCTGACCTCTACATCGTCTGCAACGCCACCTGGAAGATGGAGCCGATCAATCGCTTCGGCAAGTTCGGGGGCGTCATCGCGAATGCGTCCGGCGCGTCGATCGAGAACCCTTCCATCTTGATCGAGCGTCGCGAAGTTGCCTCGCAAGGCGATGTCTCCAGGCGAAAGTTGAAGACCCGCTCCGAGTGCTTCCACCGGTCCTCGCTTGAGGGCTAGGGGAGACTGGCCGAACAGCGCTAGGCTGCCGGAAGCCGTATCTGGAACGACTCCCGGGGCTACCGGATCAGCCAGACCGGTTTGACCCTCAGCGGCAAGCCGATCGAGGGCTGGAGTATGGGCGGCCTGTAGTGGAGTCCTGCCGCCGAGAGCTCGGACT
>JAZFTL010000513.1:0-2147 GCA_036446675.1 Thermoanaerobaculia bacterium | reverse complement strand
CCCTTCTGGTCGCCCGACAGTCGCTGGGTAGCCTTTTTCGAGCGCGGCAGTCTGCGGCGGATCGAAATTGCTGGTGGTTTACCTGAGAAGATCTGTGCGGCGCCTTGGGGCCGGGGAGGAAGTTGGTCGGAGTCAGGATGGGTTCTCTTTACGCCGGAGGGAGGAGGGGCGGTCCACCGGGTGTTGGTAGATGGGGGGGAGCCCATACCTGTGACCGCTCTCGACTCAGCTTCCGGCGAAGACGCGCACGACTGGCCGGTGGGGCTGCCAGGAGGCGAGAAGTTCCTCTTCTTTATCCGTAGTGGCCGTCGAGAGAACCAGGGCATTTACCTCGGCCACATTCCAAAAAGTGGTCTTGTCACCGAGCGAGAACGCATTGTCGCAACCTCATCAAGCGGGCTCTTTGTACCAAGTAGCGGCGGAGAGCCGGCTACTCTTTTGTGGGTTCAGGAGGAATCGCTCCTAGCCCGATACTTCGATCCAGAGAGCGGCAGAGTCTATGGATCCACCTCGAAAATTGCAGACGGAGTGCGGGTGCTTGAGTCGCAGCGCGCAACCATGGCTTCAGCTTCAGCCAATGGAACTCTCGTCTACGCATCGGCAGCGGCGGGGCAAAAGCGTTTAGCTCTTTTCGACCGCCAAGGGCGTGGCCCGGAGATCCTGCCGGTCCCGGCGGGAGACCTCTACCAGCCCTCCATTTCTCCCGACGGAACGCGTCTCATGTACGTCCGCACTGAGGACGGGCAGGGAGATATTTGGATCTACGATCTGGCGACAAAGGAGAATCGCAGTCTGACTGCGAGTGCTCACTATGAAGAAGACATGGCATGGTCACCCGACGGCACCGAGATCGCTTTTTCTCGCGGAAATGGATACTTTCGTGCGAAGAGCGATGGAAGTGAGGAGCCGCAGCCCGTGGGCGGGACCGAGTTATCGTGGGGCTCTCCGGTCGATTCAGTGGGTGGATGGCTCCCTGGAGATTGGCTGGTACTTACAGCTGAATCCGAGGGGGGTGATTTCGACATTCTAGGTCGTTCCCTCAACGAGCCTTGGGAGCAGATTCCTGTTCTCGCCGGGTCGGGAATCCAATCCGGACCGGCTATCACAAGGGACGGTTCTTTACTGGCTTTTATGAGTGATGAAACCGGCAAGCAGGAAGCCTACATAGTCAGCTTGGTGACTGATCAAGGAGGCCGGCCGACGGCTGGCCCGGATCGACAGAAGCTGCCGCTTGAGGGCGTGTTGAGAGTCCGTTGGCGGCCCGATGGGAAAGAACTCTTTGCCCAGACCGTTGCTCGTGAATTCTTTGCGATTCCGATAGACCGCAGCCAAGGTAGGTTGCGGATCGGTTCACCAGTGCGACTCTTCGAGGCCTCCTCAAGGACAGCCGATTTTGATGTTGCCGAAGATGGAGAGCGGTTCGTTTTTCTCATCGATCCGGAGGCCGCCAAGCAGACATTTACGGTTTTGTTGAATTGGCCGGCAAGACTCCAATCGGGGTTGAAGTGATCGGTAGCCGGATCGGTTCATTTGAAGTTACCGCATACCTGCAACTCACCAATTAGTGGGCTTGTGGAAGGTCCCTGTCGAGTCGCTTAGCTGGTTGGGAAACTGACTCGACTTTAGAGCCCCTTTTCGTATCCTCTTCACGAATGTCGCATGTCGAGTTAGCTCGCGGCTGGGGCTTCGTCCCTGAGTTAGAACCGGGCTGATGATCCCGACCTTGAGATCCAGCTCTTGAGTAATGATACGAACTGGCTCTTTTAGATCTGAATCGTTGGTAACCAGCACAGCCACCTCGAACCTTCTACGAAAGGCGTCAGCCATCAGGTGTGTTGCAATGTTGACGTCGGATCCCTTTTCCTCAGTTCGAATAACCTCAGCGAACCCAGAGCCATCGGCGAGAGGCATGCGAACCTTATTGGCGAGAAAGTGACCCAGGATCACCTCGACGTTCGGAAGAGTCCGGAGAGCGCGGAGGTAAATTTGTTGATGCGTAAGTGCCTGTGAATCTCCGGGGCGAGGTTTGAGGGGTGCGGTAAAGTACTTGATACTGTAAACGTCGTTCGGCGGGAGGAGCCGATCGCACAACTCAGCCAGATTCAACCACCGAAATGAGGTGCCCTTGAGAGCTCCGTAGTAGAGGT
>JAZFTL010000512.1:0-2189 GCA_036446675.1 Thermoanaerobaculia bacterium | reverse complement strand
GAGATAGAGCTAAGGCGGCGTCAGCTAAAGGCGGTAGAGCAGACACCAGCGCCGCAGGTGAGCGGTTGGTCTGGAGTGACACTCGAGTATGGATAGAGATCCCAAGAGATGAGACGGTGGCCTCTGATGGGCACCGGTGATACTACGAAGTTACGGCTGACTCGCCGGACCGGTACTGCTGTTTCGAGGCTCTTCCCGGTGAAGATCGGCCGAAAATAGTTTGAATCCGAGGACCGACAATCGCAGGCGATTTCCTCGTGAGTCTCAAGCGAGAATCTTGAAGAAGAGCTCGAAAGCCTTTCTAACGGTCGGCGTCAACTTGCCGCGTCGCCAGGCGTCGGCTGCTTTCTTGATGGCTTCCGATTGGGTCGGGTAGGGATGGATTGTCGTAGCGATCTTGCCGAGGCCAATCCCATGGGTCACCGCCAGAGTGAGCTCGGCCAGCAGATCGCCGGCGTGATCGGCCACCAGTGTGGCGCCGAGAATGGTGTCTTTTCCCCGCTTGACGTGGAGGCGGAGGAAGCCTTCCTGGTCACCATCAAGAACGGCTCGGTCGACGTCCTGCAAAGCAACGTCGAGGGTGTCGATGGCGACACCCGCCGCTTTCGCATCTTTCTCATAGAGACCGACATGGGCGATCTCAGGGCTGGTGTAGGTACACCACGGAATCACCAGATTGCTCGCCTTGGCACGGCCGAAAAAAAGTGAATTTTGGATTGCAATCCTAGCGAGTGCATCGGCAGCGTGGGTAAACTTGTACTTGGAAGCAACGTCGCCGACGGCGTAAATCCGGCGATTCGATGTCTGCAGCCGGTCATTTACGGTCACCCCGAAACGATCGAACTTGACCCCTGCAGCCTCCAGCCCCATATCTTCCACATTGGCGGCTCGCCCGGCAGCGACCAAGATTTCATCAACGGTCAAATCCCAGTCGGTTTCGTGAGATTCCAGAGTAATCCGTTTTCTCCCATCGGGAAGTTTCTCGACGAGCGTCTTCTTGCCGCAGCAGAGCAGCTTGACGCCGTCTCGCAGGATCGAAGTTTCGACAACTTTGGCGGCGTCCGGATCCTCGCTGGGGAGGACCCCGTGCATCGCCTCAATGAGGAAGACCTCGGTGCCGAACCGCGCGAAGACTTGCGACAGTTCACAGCCGATGGGGCCGGCGCCGATCACGGCGAGGGTCTTGGGCAATGCCGTGAAGTTGAAGATGGTCTCATTGTCTAGATAACCGCTCTCGGCCAGCCCTGGAATGGGCGGGGCGGTCGGTCGCGCTCCCGTAGCGATGATCGCTTTGCGAAAGAGCAAGCGCTTGCCGCCGACTTCGAACCCATCGGAGGCGACGAACTTGCCGTTGCCGATGAAGACGTCGACCCCAAGATCTGAGAACCTCTGGGCGCTGTCGTTATCGCTGATCTCGGAGCGAAGGCGTCTCATACGGTCCATCGCGGCCGCGAAGTTCCCGGGTCCGGTCACCTCTGGAGCTCCAAAGTCAGCCGCCCCAGTCTCTGCAGTGTGCCAGGCCCGGGCCGACCGGATGAGGCTCTTGGAAGGAACGCAACCATGATTAAGACAATCGCCGCCAAGAAAACGGCGCTCAATGAGTGCGACGCGGGCCCCAAGACCTGCGGCGCCGGCAGCGGAGACCAGTCCTCCGGTTCCTCCTCCGACTACCACGAGGTGATACTTCTCCGCAGGTTCTGGATTCTTCCAATCGAGCGGATGAACGTTTCGAATTAGCTTCTGGTTGTGCTCGTCGAGCGGCTCCAGGATGGAAGCGAGTTCGGGCGCCAGGTTCCCAGCGAGGTCGTTAGGCATCGTCTACCTCCTCCTTGAGTGCCCGGCGCGCCAGGCGGGTGACGAAGGCGGTGACGACGGCAGTGGCTGCCAGGCCGACGATGAGGAGAGCAGTTTGACCTGTGCCCCCCGGGGCCGAAGCACCACCGGCTGCGGCGGCAACCGTACCTAAGGCTTTGCCTGAATAGGCATAGAGAAATGTGCCTGGAATCATCCCCAGTGAGGCGATCGCGTAGTGGCGCAGGCTGACGCTGGTCAGTCCCAGGCCATAGTTCAACAGGTTGTAGGGAAAGATTGGTGAGAGTCGGAGAAGAAAGACGATCTTGAGACCCTCTTTGGCGACAGCTCGGTCGATGACCTTGAATTTGGGACTGTTCTCCAGCCGTCGCTCGATC
>JAZFTL010000511.1:0-2518 GCA_036446675.1 Thermoanaerobaculia bacterium | reverse complement strand
GCGCGCCCATGAGTCACGCAGAGATTAAATTGTTTACTTCGGAGTCCGTAACGGAAGGCCACCCCGACAAGGTTGCGGACCAGATATCGGATGCCGTTCTCGACGCCGTGCTGGCTCAAGATCCTCATGGACGTGTGGCATGCGAGACGATGGTCAACACCGGCATAGTGATGATGGCAGGTGAACTCACGACGACAGCCGACCTCGACTTCAGTTCCGTGGCCCGACAGACAATACGTGAGATCGGCTATACCGAGCCTGAGTACGGATTCGATGCCGAGAATTGTGCAGTGGTGTCGGCGATCGATCCGCAGTCACCGGATATCGCCATGGGAGTCGACACGGGTGGAGCGGGTGATCAAGGAATGATGTTCGGGTTCGCATGTTTAGAAACTCCCGAGTTGATGCCCCTGCCGATCATGTTGGCGCATGCACTCACCCGAAGGCTTGCGGATGTGCGGCGCCAAGGCGGGCTTGAATTCTTGCGGCCTGACGGCAAGAGCCAAGTGACCGTGGAGTACGATTCGGAAGGCGCTCCACTCCGGGTACATACAGTTGTGGTGTCGACCCAGCACGACCCGAAGGCCACTAATGCAGAGATTCGTCAGGGCGTAATCGAAGAAGTCATTCGCCCGGCGGTCCCGAGTGAGCTTATCGATGGCGACACTATCTTTCATGTCAATCCGACCGGTCGATTCGTCGTTGGCGGGCCAAAGGGTGACTGCGGATTGACCGGGCGCAAGATTATTGTGGATACCTACGGAGGCGTCGGAGCTCATGGTGGCGGCGCTTTCTCCGGAAAAGATCCGACGAAAGTGGACAGATCGGCCAGCTATATGGCCCGACATGTTGCCAAGACCCTTGTTGCGGCAGGTCTGGCCAGTCGGATTTTGGTGCAGCTCGCCTACGCCATTGGAGTCGCTGAGCCGGTTTCCGTAAATGTGGAAACCTACGGTACGGGAAGAGTGTCCGATTACCAGATCGAGACGCATATTCGCGAGCACTTTCCGCTCACACCGGAGGGGATCATTGAGCATCTTCAGTTGCGTCGGCCGATCTATCGGAAAACTGCGTCCTATGGTCACTTTGGTCGTGAGGATGCTGATTTCACCTGGGAGAAGACCGCGGGCGCGAATGTCATTCGAGAGGCCGCTGGTCTATCAGGCTAGACGAGCCTCAGCTCAACTTTACAGTTCTAGAGGAAGAGGCGCTCACAAGCCAAGTCCTGAGCTAGGATCCGCGAGGCGATGAATCTCTTGGGATTGAGTGCTCGGTGTCGGACTCACGCTCTACTAAGGATTTGAATTAGGCGGATCACGATGACAGAGTTCGATTGTGACATAGCGAATACTAAACTCTCCGCTTCGGGAAAGCTGCGTATCGAGTGGGCTGAACGAAGCATGCCCGTCATCGAGAGGCTCCGCAGGCGTTTCATTGAGGATCGTCCCTTCGCAGGGAAGACCGTCGCGGCCTGCCTGCATGTGACCGCCGAGACCGCCAACCTGATGCGGACCCTGCAGGCCGGCGGAGCAGAGGTGTCACTTTGCGCCAGTAATCCACTGTCAACGCAAGATGACGTGGCCGCCAGTTTGGTGGAGGACTACGGTGTACCCGTCTTTGCTCGCCGAGACGAAGACAGAGAGACCTATTACTCGCATCTCATGTCGGTGTTGGACCGTGGAACTGATATCACCATGGATGACGGCGCCGATTTGGTCTCTGCGATTCACCGGGATCGAAGTGAGCTGATCGATTCGGTGGTGGGAGGCACGGAAGAAACTACTACCGGTGTGCTACGGCTGCGGGCGATGCATCGAGACAGGGCCCTAAAATACCCAGTGATCGCGGTGAATGATTCAGCTACGAAGTATCTCTTCGACAATCGCTTTGGCACCGGGCAGAGTACCCTCGATGGTATTTTGCGCGCAACGAATATTCTCCTCGCGGGCAGGGCTGTAGTGATCGTTGGGTATGGCTGGTGTGTTCGAGGAGTAGCGAGTCGAGCCGCCGGCCTAGGGGCGCACGTCATCATTGTCGAAGTCAATCCGGTTCGCGCTTTGGAGGCTTTGCTCGAAGGCTTTCGAGTCACTTCCATGAGCGAGGCGGCACAGCAGGGCGAACTTTTCATCACCGCCACGGGCAACAAACACGTGATTCGCAAGAAGCATTTCAATGCCATGAAGGATGGCGCCATGGTCTGCAACAGCGGTCACTTCGACGTCGAGCTGGATCTTCCGGGGCTACGTGAGCTGGCCCGCGAACACCACGAAGTGAGGCCGCATGTCGAGGAGTTCAAGCTGCTCGACGGGCGACGTCTCTATCTTTTGGCTGAAGGGCGATTAATCAATCTAGCAGCCGCCGAAGGCCACCCGGCCGCGGTGATGGATATGAGTTTCGCCAACCAAGCGCTGGCGGCTCAATACATCGTCGAAAACAAAGGCAAGTTGGCCGTCGCCGTGCATAAAGTGCCGGAAGAAATCGACAAGGAAGTAGCCAAGCGCAAACTCGATTCGATGGG
>JAZFTL010000510.1:0-3571 GCA_036446675.1 Thermoanaerobaculia bacterium | reverse complement strand
GGAATCGACGAGGTAGTGCTCTATGCGACCGGAAGTTCGGCCCGCCAGACGGTGGCCACGAACGAGCGGCCCTGTGACGCGGTCGTCATGGCGATCGTCGACAGCTGGGAGGTGGGAGGTGTCGAGGTCTATCGGAAATAGCTCGAAGAGCCTACTTTTTCTAGAGCTCACTAGCATATTGGTCCAACTGGAATTGGTTCTAAGCCAGCTACCATGAAAGTCAATCAAGGAGAGATCGACTCGATCCTGGAAAGGGTACGTGGTCGTTACGGCGACAAGAACTCCGTCGCAGTGAGCCCAGTAAAGTCTCGAGATCCTTCGCCTGCGCTGGGTGAGGGAATCTTTTCGACAGTCGATGCAGCAGTGAATGCGGCTTTCGCGGCCTTCCATCAATACACGGACTTGGGCCTGGAGCGTCGCATCTCGATCATCGAAGCGATTCGAGAGGCGATGCGCGAGAGCAACGCCGAGTTGTCGAAGATGGCGCACACGGAAACCGGACTGGGCCGAGTTAGCGACAAGATTCAAAAGAATCATCTGGTGATCGAGAAGACTCTCGGACCGGAGGATCTTGAACCACGCGCGGTGACCGGTGACAGTGGAATGACCGTCACCGAATTTGCTCCCTTTGGAGTGGTAGCGGCCATTACTCCGACGACGAATCCGACCTCGACGATCATCAACAATACGATTGCAATCCTCTCCGCCGGTAATTCAGTTGTCTTCAACGTACACCCTGGGGCTAAGTCGGTGTCGGTGGAGACGGTGCGTCGGATGAACCGTGGCATCGTGGCCGCGGGTGGTCCAGCGGAGCTAGTTACCGCGATCGCAGAACCGACGATCGAATCAGCGCAGCAGGTCATGCGGCACCCCAGGGTCCGACTCTTGATGGTTACCGGCGGACCAGCCGTGGTGCGAGAGGCGCTGAAGACCGATAAGCGAGCGATTACGGCCGGGCCGGGAAATCCGCCCGTAGTGATCGATGAGAGCGCCGATATCGAGCTTGCTGCAAGGGAAGTTGTACGCGGAGCCTCATTCGACAATAACATCATCTGCACAGATGAGAAAGCGACTTTGGTAGTGGCTTCAAAGGCCGAGGCGTTCATTCAGGCGATAGGTAAGTGTCCGGCTGTGGTGCTGAAGGAGTACCAGATACGCCAAGTCGAAAAGGTTATTTTCGACGAGATGGGTGCTCCTGGTAAGCCGGGGAAAATCAACCCGAAGTGGATTGGTCAGAACGCGGGACGCATTCTTGGTGAGATCGGTGTGGTCGCCGGCGATGAAATCCGATTGGTTGTAGCCGAGGTACCCCAAGATCATAGCCTTGTCTGGACCGAGCAGATGATGCCGGTGATGCCGGTAGTGAAGGTTCGAGATATCGACGAAGCCATCGACTTGGCGGTGAGAGTTGAGCACGGCTTTCAGCACACAGCCTCGATCTTTTCCAATGATGTGGGAACGATCACCCGCATGGCGCGAGCCATGAATTGCAGCATCTTCGTTGCCAATTCAGCCAACCTCGCCGGACTAGGGTATGGCGGAGAGGACTTTACTTCGTTTTCGATCGCTACGCCGACCGGTGAAGGGCTAACCCGTCCCCGCAGTTTCTCCAGAATTCGTCGCCTGACTGTGGTGGGCTCGCTACGGATCGTTTGAGCTGGAAAGCTTATGCACCCTGCAATTAATCTTCTCGAGTTCGATTCGATCGCAGTCGGTATTGCGGCAGGAGACGCGATGGCGAAGCGCGCGCCTCTTGCCACGCTGCACGCTGGGACAGTCCACCCCGGGAAGTATTTGGTATTGGCCGGAGGGGAGGTAGCCTGCGTCGAAGAGGCTCGATTGGCGGGGATTGAAGTTGGAGCGGACTCACTCTTAGACGAGATCTACCTGCCCGAAGTGCACTCGGAAGTCGTTCGTGCCCTCACTGGGTACCGCCAGGCGAACGATCATTCCGCCATTGGAGTCCTTGAAGTGACGACCGTAGCGGCGACGATTGGAGCCGCCGACGCGGGCATTAAGGGCGCCGAAGTCAGCTTGCTCGAAGTCCGCTTGGCTGACGGCTTGGGCGGAAAGGGTTATGTTCTATTTGGCGGCGAACTCTCGAACATCGAAGCGGCGATGGAGGCGGGAGAATTGAGCCTTGCGTCGGCGAATCTGAAAGTTGGAGCGGTCGTAATCCCTCAAATTCATCATGAGATGTCGGAGAACTTGCTGGCGCATTCTGAGTTTGCCGCTCGCATCAATCCAGGACGCTACAAGTAAGTAGAAAATCGCAATGCACCTCGGAAGGATACTCGGAAGCCTGGTGGCGTCAACCAAGACGCCTGGACTTGACGGCGTCAAGTTCCTTTGGGTGCAGCCGCTCGACCGTGATCAGGTTCCCGAGGGCGAGCCGGTGGTTGCGGCCGATGCCGTAGCCATGGCCGGAACCGGCGAGTTGGTCTATTTTGTGGCAAGCCGCGAGGCATCATTAGCCCTGTCGGAAAAATTTGTCCCAGTGGATCACGCCATCGTCGGAATTGTCGATCAGGTATCCTATCTTCGGGACGATGAAGCATGAAGGTAGGAAAGGTCGTGGGATCCGTAGTCTCAACGATCAATGCACCGGTATTTGATGGGCGAAAACTATTGCTCTGTGACGTACTTTCAATTGATGGGCAGCCCAGCGGCGAGTATCTGATCGCGGTCGATACGGTAGGTGCCGGTGTCTCAGACAGAGTGCTCCTCTTAGACGAAGGCAATTCAGCGCGCCAAGTTCTCGGTGCGAAAGACGCACCGATTCGAGCTGCCATCGTAGGTATCGTCGACGACGTATGATTGCGACGGATTCGATGAGAGAAACTGATGACCACGCTTGAGAATGCTGTCGACTTTTCCCTGACTGCCGAGCAGAAGGCGGTGCAGTCCGCGGCCCGCGAATTTGCGCGCAAAGAGATCGATCCGATCGTCGACGAGATTGATGAGGCTCAACGATTCCCGCGCGAACTGTTCGCTCAAGCCGGCGAGTTGGGTTTCCTTGGAATCATCTTTCCGGAGGAATACGGCGGTGCCGGTCTGAGTTATGTCGACTATGTGCTGGTTGTATCGGAACTCGCTCAAGTCGACCCGTCGATCGGTCTAGGCGTGGCGGCCCATAACTCTTTGTGCAGCAACCATATATTCAAGTTTGGTACTGAAGAGCAACGACAGAGATGGCTGGTTCCCCTTGCTAAAGGTGAGAAGATCGGTGCGTGGAGTCTCACCGAGCCCGGAGCGGGATCTGATGCGGCAGGAACGCGAACTCGGGCTGAGCACGTCGAAGGTGGCTGGCTCCTCAATGGCTCGAAAACTTTTACGACACATGGTTCCGTAGCAGATACCTGTGTGGTGTTTGCCGTGTCGGACCCGGATGGGCCAAAACATCACAATCTTTCCGCCTTTATTATCGAACGTGGCACGCCAGGATTTCGCAGTGGCAAGAAAGAGAACAAACTGGGTACCCGGGCTTCGGATACGGCGGAGGTCATCATGGAGGATTGTTTCATACCGGAGGACCAGCTGCTTGGTGCTGCCGGTGAAGGATTCATTCAGG
>JAZFTL010000509.1:0-2300 GCA_036446675.1 Thermoanaerobaculia bacterium | reverse complement strand
GTGTTTCTCGATATTTGGCTGCCGGACCGAGATGGTCTCGAGACCCTGCAGGCGATTCGAGAGGTCGACCCGGCAGCGGCTGTGGTGATGATGTCGGGTCATGGCACCACTTCAACGGCTGTAAAAGCGATCAAGATGGGTGCTTATGACTATCTCGAGAAGCCTCTGTCGTACAGCCTGATTGTTTCAGCTGTAAATGGCGCTTTGGAGTATCGGAAATCGGTGACAAGTGATGCGACGTTGCTGAGTTCCCTGGAACGCACAAAAGAGCGTCTCGAGACCGAGCGCAAGTTCGATTCGCCACCTAAGCTGAGCATAGTAACGACTACTGACACCCCGCAGCGAACGATTGGAAAGAGTGCGGTGATCTATGGGCTCGGCCTGCATTCCGGCACCCGGACAGGGATGGTTCTACAACCGTTGCCGGAAGATCATGGTATTCACTTCGTCACACTGCCCACGAGTACCCACATACCCGCTCATGTCAGCCAGGTAGCAGAGACCGATTACGCTACGACGCTCTCGAAGGAAGGGGCTGACATCCGTACAGTCGAACATCTCTTGTCGGCTTTGCACGCTTACGGAATTACTAATCTCCTCGTCAAAGTGCATGGTGAGATCCCGGTTCTGGACGGATCGGCGGTGGAGTTCTGTAACACCCTCGAGGAGATGGGAGTCGAAGAGCAGAGTTCCCCTCGCAAAGAAGTAGTCATTGATCGAAAATACGAAATCGGCGAAAAAGATGGAAGACATCTTATGATCGAGCCTTTCGACGGCTTCTCGATCTCCTATCTCCTGCGATATCCGGCGCCGATTGGAGAGCAGAGCTATGAATTTCAGCTCAGCAGTGTCGGCGCCTACGTCGAGGAGATCGCACCGGCGCGCACTTTCGGATTCTTGAGAGATCTGAAAATGATGGCGGAGCTCGGCCTCGGAAGTGGTGGTCGACTCGATAATTGCATTTTGGTGGGGGAAGACAGGCTGATCAACACCGAGTTGAGATTTCCAGATGAATTCGTACGGCACAAAATCCTCGATATCATCGGGGACCTCTATCTCATCGGATACCCGCTGCGCGGCAAAGTGACGGCCCGATTGACGGGACACAAGTTTAATATCGCTCTCTTGCGAAAAATTGTCGAAGAAACGTCACTAGCCCGCGAATAGTTGCAGATCGGTCCCCACCCGATCTGCCATCTCCAGAGTCGTGGCCAGATCAGGATGGCGTAGGATGACATGGCCATCGGAGAGGAGGGTTTGTTTCCAGCCTCGACGGTGGGCGCCGACCGGCAGACAATCGACCGCTACAATGTGCTGTCCGTAGTGGGCCAGCAGTCTCTCCAGGCCTTCGATTCGCCTGATTTTTCCAGACCCTCGAGCTCGCTTGAAGATGACGGCAGCGTTGTAGCGCCGTTCGATCGGCTGAGAAAAGGCTTGCCGGCAGACGGCTTCGGCCCAGCCTCGGTAGACATCTATGTCGCCGGCGTAGTTCATGATGTCGACCGACCTCGCGCCCGGCGGTCGAGCTCCGATCTCCCCGAAAACCGCTTCCCCCGACGGCGTGAGGAACCACTCCATGTGAGTAAAGCCGGTAGAGAATCCCAGAGCTTCGAGTACGGCTCTTCCAAGAGCGCGGCCTGTTCGCAGGTACTCGGCATCGACATCTCTCAAACTGACAGTCTGAGGGCTGATCCACTCTACGGTTCTCCCGATGAGGGGTTGCGGTCGGTACCAGGAGATATTGAAGTAGCTGATCGTTCCGTCGTGGCAGATGGTATCGAAGGTGTATTCCTCGCCCTCGATGAACTCTTCAACGCTCACCTCCGGTACGTGGGTGAGTCGGGGGAGGATCTCGTCGAGGTCCTGAAGCGAGTCGACGCGGTAGGTGTCTGCCGAGCCGGCGCCGGAGATCGGTTTAATGGCGAGTGGGTAGCCCAAGTCCTCCGCGGCCTCGCGACAACCTATGGCGGTGGTCTCTCTGCGGTGCCGAGGTGTGCGCAGCCCGGCTCGATCGAGGACCTCCTTCATTCTTCCCTTGTCTCTAAACGGTAATGTCTGCTCCAGGTTCAACCCTGAAAGGTCTAATTCCTCGCGGAGCCGAGCGGCTAGCAGCATACCCGGTTCCCACAGACATTCGACCCGATCGATGTGGGCTCGGTCTGCCTGCTGTTGTACGGCATTGATCACTGCGGGCTCGTTCCAAAGAGAATCCACGTGGAGATATCCGGAAAGGTGGCGACGAGCGGTTGCTGGGAGAGCTCCCTCGGGTTGATCGCCGATTCCGAATACCTGGGCACCGA
>JAZFTL010000508.1:0-8188 GCA_036446675.1 Thermoanaerobaculia bacterium | reverse complement strand
TCCATTCTACAGTCCTTGGTCCAGTCCTGGTCCATTAAGAGAGAACAGATAACTGCTGTGGGCAACGCAATGGGATGCCTCGGAAGCGCAAAGTCTTGTTCGTGATTTAGTGTCTCAGTGGTGGAGCTATTTCCCCCAGCTTCGATTCACCTGACGAAGGATGTCCTCGAACCTGGGATGCATACGAAGCGGACCCAAGACCTCGGGGTAGAAGTAGCGAACCTGAGAGGACGAGCCGAATCCCCATTCGCGAACCGAGTCGAATCGGTCCAACGCCTCGTCGATCTCCCCAAGGCCGGCGTAGACGAGCCCGGCGGCAAAGGGTTCTGCAGTAGCGTCGATCTGCGCCAGCAATTTACGGGCGGCGGCGCGGTCGCCTGCGGCTGCGTGGGTCAGCGCCAGAGCGGCCTGAATCTCTGAACGGGCCGGCGTTCCCTGTGGCAGTGCCAGGCTTAGAGCTCTACCCAGGGCCGCATCTGCCTCCTCCAGTTGATTCAGGTGGAACAGCACCAGCCCCTCCATGTAGTGCGCCAGGGCATAGTCCGACTGCAGCTGCCGCGCCCGCTTCGCCTCGCCGAGGGCACTCTCGTAGGCCCCGTTCGCCAGGTAGGCCTCGGCCAGAAAGACGCGATAGGCCGGGGCTAGCGGGTTGAGCTCCACCGAGCGCTTCGCCGGCACCAGAGCTTTCTCCGGGTGCCCTAAGAGGTCCTCCAGCCAACCCAACCAGGCATAGGCCTCAGCATAGCTGGGATTCAGCTTCACCGACAGCCGCAGCTCCCGGACCGCCGTTGGGCCGTCGCGCCTCAGGGAATGGACGATTCCCAGCGAGGCATGGGCCTCGGCCAGATCCGGGTCGAGACGTTGGGCTCGCCGGGCCGCCTCCAACGCTTCGGGAAGAACTGCTTCCAGCTGAGCATAGTTGTAGAAACCCTGGAGAGCGAGGGCGTCGGAGAGGCCCGCCCAGGCCAGAGCATAGCCCGAGTCCCGGTCGATGGCCTGCTGGAAATACTCCACCGCCCGCCGTAGCTCGTCCTCGGTGCGTTGTTCCACGAGTGCCCGTCCCTGGACATAGAGACGATAGGCATCCAGATCCGCAGTTGGCGCCTGGCCGACGGCCTGCTCCTCATCAGGACTCAACTGGCCCGCGAGCTGGTCCACGATCTCCCTGGTGAGTTCTCCCTGGATCTCGAACAGGTTCTCAGCGGTCAGCTTGCGCCGGTAGCTCTCCGCCCACACCTGTCTGTCCTGCCGGCCGTTCACGAGGCGAGCGTTGACCTGAACCTGGTCGCCGACAACCTGTACCTCTCCCCGGAGGATCCAGGTCACTCTCAACTCTCGGGCGATCTCCGGGAGAGGCGTATCCGAGCCCTGGAACTGCATCACCGAGGTCCTCGAAGTTACCCTGAGGTCGGCGACCTTCGACAATCTGGTCAACATGTCGCCGTGGATGCCCTTGGTGAAGACGGTAGCCTCCTTCTGGCCGAGGGTCTCGAAGGGCAGGACGGCAATCGAGCGGTCGATGGTCCCGGCCTCCTTGTGGTTTGGCGCCAGATACCAGATTGCGGCTGTGAGTGCCGCCAGGAGCACCATCCCCACAACGACTTTGACTAGCAGGCGCCAGCCTGGTTGCACCACATCATCGGGCGCAGTGGCCCCGGGAATCACCTCTACATCGCCAGGAATGTCGGGTAGGTCGATGTTCTCCAGGGCCTCCTCGAGCTCGATACGGGCGTCGGCAATGTGGTGGAGCCTGCGATCTGTCGGCTTGCGGAGACAGCGGCGCACGAGCGTCTGGACGCTGGCGGTAATCCCACTGGGCAGGGCAGTCAAATCGACCTCTTCCTTCAAGATTGCCGCCAGGGTGTCGGGAGTGCTGCCCCGACCGAAGGGCCGCTTTCCGGCAAGCATCTCGAAGAGCACTGAGCCGAAGGCCCAGATATCGGTTCGTTGATCGACGCTCTCCCCCCTGATCTGCTCGGGGCTCATGTACGCCGCGGTACCCAAGATGGTGCCGGTGGCGGTGAGCTGAGCGTCCGCCGTGAGAGCTTCTGTAGCCTCCCCAACAGGTGGCTCGGGGTGAGCGGTGAACACCTTTGCCAGGCCGAAATCCAGCAGCTTGACCGCGCCGCTCGGCGTGATCTTCACGTTCTGCGGCTTGAGATCACGGTGGATGACTCCGCGGGCGTGGGCGGCCTCGAGGGCGCGGGCGATTTCCAACGCGTATTTCAGGGCCTCCTCCACCGGAATGGGACCCCGGGCGAGAAGCTCTGCCAAGGTCTCGCCGGGAACCAGCTCCAGGACCAGGAAATGGCTGTTGTTCTCATGGCCGATCTCGTGGATCCCGGCGATGTTCTGATGATTCAGCGACGCGAGCACCTCGGCCTCACGCTTGAACCGCGCCAACCTGTCGGGATCCATGGTAAAAGCCTCGGGCAGAACCTTGATTGCCACCTCGCGTCCGAGCTTGCTGTCCTCGGCCAGATAAACCTTTCCCATGCCGCCTTCGCCGAGCTTAGCGGTGATGTTGAAGTGGGAAAGCGAAGTGCCAATCAATGTTCAGTTCGGTCCAAGTCAAACGAGTCCATGAGAATCGACCCATCCTACATTGCGTGGGTCCATTCTTGGTCACCGAGGTCGTCAGGATTAGAGCTGTCTCAGTTGCTGAAGTGGTGATGGACCTCTTGACTTCACCTTCTCGGCCAGAGAAAACCTCTCCGAGGATAGCGTGCAATCGCAAGAAGTGCGAGATGCTTCTGAGACAGGTTGGTGATTGTTTCCAGGTGTATACTTCTTGGTAGTAATTTCGACGAAGACACACCCAGCAAGAAACCACTGGCGCGCCGGGTGGAGGATTTATCGGGCGAAGGAGGGTATGTAGATGCATTTTGGACTGATTCCTGGTTGCATTGCCGGGCCTTGGAAGCGACACGACGGATCCGTGCCTCGCGCTAGCGTTCCCCTGCAGAAGCGACCGCAACGAGAGTCCATGAGCATGAAGCGGAGTTGGGCGCCTCCAGTAATCGCTATTGCCGTACTCGGACTGGTTTCCTGCCAGGCCTCCGAACCTGAGGTGGCGGTCGAGACGCCGGCGGTGGCTCTGGTCGAACCGGCTATCGTCGAAGTCACCGTGGAGGACTACTCGTTCCTGGCCCCTCCTGAACTGCGCTCGGGATGGACTACCTTCCGGATGAGCAACGAGGGCGAGCAGCCCCACTTCATGCTCCTGTATCGCTTGCCCGAGGGCGTTACGTTCGGGGACTACACGGAGCAGCTCAGCCGACCGTTCCAGGAGCAGTACGACCGGTACACCTCTGGTGAACTGAGCCAAGGAGAGATGCTGGAGCAGATCGGGAACATTCTTCCCGAATGGTTCGACTTACTCGAGGGTATGGGTGGGGTCGGCCTGACCTCACCGGGCCGGACCTCTCAGGCCACTATGTTGCTCGAGCCCGGATACTATGTGATGGAGTGCTATGTAGTTTCCCCCGAAGGGCAGTTCCACGGCACTCTGGGGATGTTGCGTCCGCTCATCGTCAATACAGAGTCCACCGGGTTGGAGGAGCCAACAGCGGACATCCAAATCACTCTCTCGAACTACACGATGAGCGTCGAGGGCGAAACTACCGCTGGTGAGCACACCATAGCCGTGCACGCAACGGAGAACGCCGAGGGCCTCATCGGTCACGACACCCACCTGGCTCGCCTCGAACCGGACACCTCGCTCGAAGATCTAGTTGAATGGATGAATTGGATAGATGCTATGCGTCCGCCGGTACCGGCGGAGTTCCTGGGAGGTGCCGAGCATCTAGGAGCAGGTCGGACGAGTTACTTTACCGTGTCGCTCGAGCCCGGCCGGTACGCCTGGATATCAGAGGGCTTCGCCACTTCAGGCATGGTGCAGGAATTCGTCGTCGAGTGAACGCGGCCGAGGACGCGGTAAGATCTCGGGGGGCCATTGGATATACAAAAGATCGAAGCCTATTGAACGAGTTTGATATGGAAGGCACTGACCCTTGATCGGCAAGACTCTTTCACATTTCAAGATCACGGGAAAGCTCGGCGAGGGCGGCATGGGAGAGGTCTACCGGGCCGAGGACACCAAGCTCGGTCGCGAGGTGGCGATCAAGGTGCTGCCGGAGGCGTTCACCCAAAATCCGGAGCGCTTGGGCCGCTTCGAGAGGGAGGCCAAAGTCCTGGCAGCGCTCAATCATCCCCATATCGCGGGAATCTACGAGGTGGGAGAGGAGACGATCCCGATATCCGCTGACGGTGGGGAGGCGGAAGGCCGGGTCGAGGAACGGACCGTCCACTTCCTGGTCATGGAGCTGGTTGAAGGGGATACCCTCGCCGAGCGCATCGCCCAGAACCCCCTTCGCCTGGAAGAATCTCTGCCCTTGGCGCTGCAGATCGCCCAGGCTCTCGAGGTGGCCCACGATCAGGGAATCATCCATCGCGATCTGAAGCCCGCCAATATCAAGGTGACGCCCGACGAACGCGTCAAAGTGCTCGATTTCGGCCTGGCCAAGGCTCTCGAAGGGAGCCCCGATGACGCCAATCCGATCCTCACCCAGTCGCCGACGCTGACCGCACAGATGACTGGAGTGGGGGTTCTACTGGGTACCGCCGCCTATATGAGCCCGGAACAGGCCCGGGGCGAGGAGGTCGACCGCCGGGCCGACATCTGGGCCTTCGGTGTGGTGCTTATGGAGATGCTTACGGGGCGGTCGGTCTATTCCGGCCGCACGGTCTCCGACACCCTGGCAGGAGTCCTGGCCCGCGAGCCCGAGTGGGATCACTTACCGGTGAAGACACCGGCGGTCATCCGCCGGCTACTAGAGCGCTGTCTGGCCAAGGATGTCGCCGATCGACTCCAGGCCATCGGTGAGGCGCGGATCGCCCTGGCTGGCTACCTGGCCGATCCGGAAGCGGCTGAAGAGGAAGTTCAGAGCGCCATCGTGGAGAGTCTGCCGGCCTGGAAGCGGGCTCTGCCCTGGGTCTCTTTAGGGCTAGCGGTGGTGGCCGGCGTGGTTGCGGCCCTGGGCTGGCTG
Source organism: Thermoanaerobaculia bacterium (assembly GCA_036446675.1). Taxonomy (GTDB): domain Bacteria; phylum Acidobacteriota; class Thermoanaerobaculia; order Multivoradales; family JAHEKO01; genus JAZFTL01. Next base: position 3,140 of record JAZFTL010000508.1, on the reverse strand, counting down.
CGTACGCCATCGCTTGCCGAGACGGACATTATGCGCTTGAGGGTTGAGGTGCCCGGCGAGGGACCGATCCTGGCTCCTATCGGGAGCAGCGTCGTGCTGTCGCCCGATGGCCGACGACTGGCTTATGTCCTCGGCAATCGGGGCGCCCGCAACCTCTATGTTCGCTCTCTCGATCGGCTCGAGGGCACCCTCGTCTCGGGCAGCGAACACGCCTACAATCCATTTTTCTCGCCCGACGGCGAGTGGTTGGCCTTTGTCACTCCCAAGGAGCTGAAGAAGGTCTCAGTCTCTGGAGGTACGCCTCTCACCCTGGCGGAAGTCGATTTCTCACGCGGCGGCTCTTGGGGCCCGGACGGAACGATCATCTACGCTCCGAGTCAGGAGAGCGGCCTGGTTCGAATTCCCGCCAGCGGTGGCGAGCCCGAAGAGCTGACTACCCTGGACGAGGAGAAGGGCGAGGTGACCCACCGTTGGCCGGAGATCTTGCCTGGGGGAAGGGCGGTTCTCTTCGTCTCGCACACCGAGAATGCCAGATTTCAGGACGGCGTCATCGAAGCTTTGGATTTGGAAACTGGGCAGCGCAAGGTCCTGGTCCGGGGCGGTACCTACCCGCGCTATGCCCGCTCCGGTCATCTGGTGTACGTGCGGGAAGGCACCCTCTATGCGCTACCCTTCGATCCCGCCGCTCTGGAGGTGCGGGGCTCACCGGCCCCGCTGGTGGAGGAGATCGAAACCAACGAGCTCGCGTACGGTAGCGCCCACTACTCCCTGTCGACGGCAGGTAAACTGGTCTATCTGACCGACCTCGCCTCCTCGAGCTACTCCGCGGTTTGGGTCGATCGTGAGGGTGCTGCCAGCCCCCTCTTGAGTAACCCCGGCAATTACTGGCAACCTCGACTCTCTCCTCAGGGAGAGCGCCTGGCGCTGGCGACCTTCACCGGCGGGAGCAGGGATATCTGGGTGCACGATTTAGAGCGCGAGATCGGTACTCGTTTGACCTTTTCCGAGGCCGATGACGGGGCCCCGGTCTGGTCGCCGGACGGTACCGAGATCGTCTTCAGCTCTGACCGTGGAGATTCCTACGACCTGTTCCGCCTCGCGGCCGACGGCTCGGGGGAGCCGGAGCGCATCACCGAGTCCGAGACCGATCAATTCGTCACCGACTGGTCCTCGGATGGGCGATTCGTGATTTATGGAGAGGAGACTCCTGAATCTGACTTCGATATCTGGGTGCGACCGATGGACGGGTCCGGAGAGGCCGAGATTTTTCTTGGCACACCGTTCATCGAGGGTGGCGCCGCGTTCTCTCCCGACGGTCGCTGGGTTGCGTACCACTCCAACGAGTCGGGGTCGAACCAGATCTACGTGCGGCCATTCCCAGCCGGGCGCGGCGAGTGGCAGATCTCCAGCGATGGTGGCTTCCATCCGGTTTGGACCAACCAAGGATTAGAGATCGTCTTTCGGACCGGCAGCGGACTGGCGGCGGCCTCCATCGAAGTGGTCGGCAGCTCGATACGGGCCGGTAAGCCCGAAATTCTCTTCGAGGGACAGTTCGTCGATCTCTTTCCCGCCCGGGACTTTCATGCCGCTCCCGACGGCAAAACTTTCGTCTTCTTCCAAGGAGAGCAGACCGAGCGGGACGGCAATCACCTGATTCTAGTCACCCATTGGTTCGAAGCGCTGCGTCAGACCTTCGCCGGCCCCGGCCGCTAGCAGATCCGCTCACCGAGTCAGACGGCAAACTGATATCGTAGCTTCCGCCAGTGTCAGGGTCATTTAGCAGCTGGCCTTCGGCAGCGCACATGCGCGGCGGGTTCTTCGCTGGGCGTTACGCCTTGCCTCGCGGAATTTGGCTCGAACTTGACCCCCCATCACGGCGATAACGATCGATTCGACTGCACCGATCTCCTCCTTGCTGATGCCGAGTTCTTTGGCGACGCCAAAGTAGCTTTCCATTCACGGATAGCACCCCGAGCTCATTGCCGCTGCGAGGTGGATCATCACCGTGGTGCGCTCGTTGAGAATATCGTTGTGACGGGCCGAGTCATAGTATGTTTTCCAGGCTTCAAGCTGTGGTTTGGGGAGCATCTTTGGTCCTCCTAATTTGACAAGGTCTGACAATAATCGTATATTTACGATTATGCAAGTGCAAACCGACGAAGGGCCCGTTGTCATCATTGGAGCTGGGCCGGTAGGCCTTACCGCAGCAGCGCATCTCATTCAGCGAGAGGTCGAATTCGTGATTCTCGAGAAAGGCCAAAGCGCCGGTCACTATGTGCGCCAGTGGGGCCAGGTGCGGATGTTCTCACCGTGGAAGTACAACATCGATGCGGTCTCCGCCGACCTACTACGGTCCAATGGATGGGAGGAGCCCAACCCTGAGGCTTACCCCACTGGAAACGAACTCTATGAACATCTCATCGCTCCGCTGGCCGGGTTGCCAGAGATCAATTCCCGGCTCTCACTGGGAACGGAGGTGATCGGCATCAGTCGCATCGGGCACGACCGATTGAAGTCGGCAGAGCGGGAGATTCAACCGTTCGTCGTTCGAGTACGCCGCAGTGATGGATCACTCGACGATATTTTGGCTCGGGCGATTATCGACGCTTCCGGTACCTGGGGCAATCCAAAGCCTCTCGGGGCGCACGGGCTTCTCGCCTTAGGTGAAGACGCGGCGAGGGAGCATGTCTACTACGGTATCCCCGACGTCACGGGTGCCGCTCGGGACCGCTACGCCGGCAAACGGGTCGCGGTCGTGGGAGCAGGTGACTCGGCCTTTAATCTCCTGGCCGATCTGGTCCACCTCAAGAAGAACAGCTCCGGTACTGAAATCCTCTGGGTCCTCCGGGGTGCACTGTCGGCCGGCGCTCGGGAGGTGGTCGATCAACTGCCTCGGCGTGGAGCTTTGGCGACGGGGGTGCAGCGGCTTGTTGAACTGGGCCACATCGTGGTGTGCCAGAACTTCCCGATCACCGGAGTTCGGACCGAGCGCGCCGGTCTACGACTCGTCTCTGGCGAGGATTTCAGCGCGATCGTCGATGAAGTGATCTGTGTGACGGGATTCAAGCCCGATCTGCAGATGCTGACCGAGCTGCGCCTCGAATTCGACCAAGCGACCGAAGCCCCCGCTGCGCTCGGTC
>JAZFTL010000507.1:0-4089 GCA_036446675.1 Thermoanaerobaculia bacterium | reverse complement strand
CGCTGCAATACCAGGAGCCTTGAATTCAAGCGGACGACGATAGGTGGTATTGATTACGCCCTTGCCATCGAGTGGCCTTCCGAGGGGGTCGACAACTCGTCCCACTAACTCGTGACCGCAGGGAACGCTCAGCAGTTCGCCCGTGCGACGCACCTCATCACCCTCTCGAATATCCAAATAGTTCCCAAAAATGACCACTCCCACGGAGCTCTCTTCGAGATTGAAGACCTGCCCGAATTGACCGTTGGCAAAGCGCAGCTGCTCACCCGCCATCGCGTTGGTGAGCCCGTAGACGCGGGCAATGCCGTCTCCCAATTCCAGGACGCGACCGACCTCTGCGAGATCTACTTCAGATCGGAAATTCTTGATCTCCTCAGATATTACCGATGAGATCTCATCAACCGTAAACTTCATGGTGTTTCCTCTAGGTAGTTCTTGCCACCTTGGATTTCTCGTGATGCCCGGTCGGAGAGTTGAGCGGAAATCGCGCTCAATTCCTTGACCAAGCTCGTATCGATTTTTCGATCACCGACATGCAGCACCAAACCTCCGAGAAGCGACGCATCGATCTCCTCTTCGAGCTGGGCGATCTTGCCGCTAAAGCTGGAAACCGCTGCCCGGAGGTCCTCACGAAGCTCCGCGGTCAACGGCTGCGCGCTGCGAACCCGCACCCCCACAAGTTGATTGAGCTCGTCGATCTCCTCACGATAAGCTACTGCAAGGGCTCGAACCAAACCCGCCCTGCCCTTCCGGTTCATCACCCGCAAGGTGTCGAGAAGCAAGTCGCTCATCCTGCCTCGAAACAAGTTCTCGAGAGACACTCCGCGCTGGGCACGACCTACCAGCGGGGAAGCCAGATAGTCCTCGAGCGCCGGCTCGCTGTTCAGAAGACCAACCAACTCCTCGAGCTCCTCGAGGAGACCCGCTGCCTCGCCGCGCTCATCCGCCAGCCCAAGCGCCGCCTGCGCGTAGACGCGCGCAATTGCAACTTCCTGCTCGCTGGGCTGTTTTGGCTCAGGCATTTTCGTCAATTCCGATCGAGCCCGCGAATCTCTTCGATCGCGCTGGTGATCAATCGATCGTGATCTTCAGGTTTGAGCTCTCGCTGAAGGATCTGTGAAGCTATTTGAGTCGCTAGAGTAGCGCTGGTCTTATAGAGTTCGGCGACGGCTGTCTGCTTGGCCAATTCCACCTCTCTCTTGGCCCGCTCTACCATCTTGTCGGCCTCGGCCTGGGTTTCCGCCTCTATGCGAGCCTTGACCACCTCCGCGTCACGCCGCCCTTCGTCAACGATTTGGCTCGCTTCGGCGCGTGCGGACTGTAACTGCTCGGTGTATTCCCTGAGGTTAGCCTCCGCTTGCTCACGATCGTCCTTGGCCTTATCCAGGGAGTCTCGAATGAACTGTTCGCGCTGTTGCAGGCCGTCTAGTAGTGGACCCCAAGCAAATTTGCCGAGAACGACCACAACTAGCGCGAAGATGACGACCGTCCAGACCGCGGTACCGATATCACCGGCAAAGAGGTTGCTCTCGCCGCCTTCCGAGGCACCGGCGAGGCGCGCGAAGAGTGCCAAGAAGAGGGTGGCACCCGGAACTCCGGAACGTTTCATTTAGCAGTGACAGCGAGAATCGTGATGATCAGCCCAAAAAGAGCTGCTCCCTCGATCAGAGCAGCGGTGATAATCATTGCCGTCTGAATCTGACCGGCAGCCTCGGGCTGACGCGCCATCGACTCGACGGCGCTGGCGCCAATGCGTCCGATTCCTGCGCCTGCTCCCATAATGACAAGCCCCGCACCAATGCCTGCACCAATCTTGCGGGCGCCATCACTGGTAAGGAATGTTCCATGCTCTGTGCTCTGGCCGGTTTCCGCTGCGAATGCCGCCGGAGCGACCATCAAGGCTAGACCGGCAACGATCATCACCAGGGCAATTCTTGAAGCTCTTTTTTTCATAGCATACGTTCCTCTCGTATTCATTAGTGGAAACCGGATCTGTCCGGATTCCGGTTCGAAACATCTTTGGATCAACGTCGCCGAATTCCGACCATTGCCGGGCGACAGCAAAGCTCTAAATATGTGCTTCCTCATGAGGTTCTTCATGGTGCACTGAGATCGATAGCCCGATAAAGAGCGTCGTAAGGAAGGAAAAGATAAACGCCTGAAGAAAGGCAACGAAAATCTCCAGCATGCTGATCGCTACGCTGCCCAGCACAACAGGTACCGCAATCGCAAGACCTGCCAAAGTGCCACTATCGCTTCCTACATTCAGAATGAACCCCAGTAAGACCGCGAGTAGAGCATGACCCGCCACCATGTTGGCAAACAGTCGCACCGCCAGCGCGAAAGCCTTGGCAAAAAAACCGAGAATCTCGATCGGCACCAAGATTGGCGCCAACCAAAGCGGCCCGGGACATAGGTGAGCTATGAAGTCTTTCCCACCTAAACGAATCCCGTTTCCCACGATCATCAGAAACGAAATAGTCGCCATCGTCGAGGTGACCCAGATGTTGGCGGTTGCCGTCCCTCCTATGCTGATTCCAAAGGCCCAGCGGCCCACACTGCTAATCGGCAACAGACCGAGCATATTGATCGTCAATATGAAGAAAAACACACTCCAGATGTACTTGATAAACCGATCTGTGTGTTCTCCCAGGGCGGGCCTGGCCATCTCTTCGCGCAGATATTGACATATCGCTTCCACCATGTTCCCAAATCCGCGTGGGACCAGACTCTCCACCTCTCCCGCCACCTTCCGGCGACGCAACAAGATCGGCAAGAAAATCGTCAAGAGAACACCGGCAGCCAGAAGCATGGTGATGTGATCGCTCAGCAAAGTGATCTCGCCGTTCGGCGTCAATGGGCCCAGATCGGCCTCCATTGTGATCAAGGGATGCTGAACAATGTGTTCGAGAGGATCTAGGTCGGCCATAATTACGCTGCACCTTGGTGCTGATCAATTCCACTCAGAGCAAAAAAGACGTCTGCGAACAAGAACCCCAAGTAGCTGAGCCCGACCCAAATCAAGATCGCGTTCAAATGAGCCGGTGCCACAATCGCGATACCCAGCGAGCCCCCGAGTACCAGGAAGAGTCTCAACAGCATTGAGGTCAACGCTCCGGTAGAACCAGCCTGGGCTCCTTGAGCACTCATCAGGGCCACCGGAACTGAACCAATCATCGAAGCAAAAAAGCTCAAGCCACCCCCGGTTAATATTGCACTCACAGCTTTGGGGCCGATCATCTTTCGCGTGGGTAGGTAGCCGATCGCAAACATCGCCAGGCCGATGACGCACAGCAGGAGGACAAACCGCAAATAGGGTCCGACGGCCATCGAGTGCGTCTACCCTGAGGAGTCCTGGTTGCGATCGGTAGTCTTACTTCGGGTCGAATCGTGGCGCGACGCCAGCAGCGCTGCACGAATCATGTTGTACGTCCCTCCAATAACTCCGAGCACCCCTCCAATCGTGATTCCCAATGCTGAGTTTCCATAGTAGCCGCCGACCCAATAACCGACCAGCGAAAAACCGACGACGGCCGCAGCCATTTCGAAGCCCAAGCCCGCAACACTTCCCGAACTGGGCCTACTCTTCATTCGCTTTGGGTGTTTACTGTCGCCGTCTATCGACCGCGCCACGCCAACACACTCCGTTGATCACTGTGTAATTTCGCCTTCCTTTCCCCGAGAGCGGCGCAAGTCTAGCAGGGCTTATCCGCCCTTTCAACTGCCATTCCCAGTCCACATTCAGCCGTCCCAGATCGACGAGAAGTCCTCTCTCCGGCCCGCCTGTTCGAGATAGAGTTAGAATCTATCCGTCGCTTCTATTCGTCGACCTGCTCTATCGATCCGGAACATATTCAACCGTGATTTCGGTGAGTACTCCTGAGGTTTCCACTCGCAGCCAGACACGACGAGAACCCCTGCCAAAGGTGGTCAATCCAGACGAGTCAGTACTCACGGCGGCCCATCCGGCTTTCGCCAGCCTGTCCGCGACAGCTTGATTCACCAGGTCACTCCCATCGGGAGTGGCAAGAACCACGAACGGTCTACCGGTTTCGGACGTGCCCATGTTGATGAGGCTGGCAGGAATGT
>JAZFTL010000506.1:0-2487 GCA_036446675.1 Thermoanaerobaculia bacterium | reverse complement strand
AAGCACCGATCGCCCTTGAGAAAGAGCTTCATTCTCTCTCGGCGACAGAGCCTGCAAACGGGTCCCTTATACCGTGCCACTTGTCTCTCCTTCTAGAGTCTGCAAAATTTCGTTGTTGCTTTCAACAAGTCCTGAGTCCGTTCTCAAAATACTGGAATCGAAGATTTAAGACCGCTGCATCAGGCATCGGTCGAACCTTCTCCACCTACACCCGACGTCGCTTCCGCGGCCGGCAGCCGTTGTGGGGAATTGGAGTCACATCACTGATCGACTTGACTATGATTCCGGAAGAAGCAAGCGCTCGAACTGCCGATTCACGCCCGCCTCCCGGCCCGGTAACTTCTACGTCGACCGAACGCATTCCCAGATCCTTGGCCATATGCGCTGCGTTTTGACCAGCAACTTGGGCTGCAAACGGAGTGCCCTTTCGAGATCCCTTGAATCCGATCCGGCCTGCCGAAGACCAAGTGAGAACGTTCCCTTGGGGATCACTGATAGAAATAATCGTATTGTTAAAGGTGGCTTGAATATGCACCACACCGTGAGGCACCACCCTCTTCTCTTTCTTCTTCTTCTTTTTATCCTTGCCGCTACCCTGTTTGGCCATCTCTTATCACCTCGACTTACTTCGTCACCTTCTTCTTACTTGCTACAGCTCCCCGCCTCGGCCCTTTCCTGGTCCTGCTATTGGTGTGGGTCCGTTGACCTCGAACCGGTAGACCGCGGCGGTGTCGAATTCCCCGATAGGAGCCTATTTCGATCAGTCGCTTCACATTCTGTGCGACCTCCTTGCGAAGATCACCCTCGACTCGCCCTTCATCCTGAACAATCTGCCTTATCGAGCGGGCTTCTTCCTCTGTCAGGTCTTGCACTTGAGTCTCAGGAGAGACCCCGGCTTTGTCAAGGATCGCTGCGGCGCGCGTTCTACCAATTCCGTGTATATAGGTCAAGCCGATCCAAATCTGTTTTTTCGGGGGCAAGTCCACCCCTGCGATTCTAGCCATAATTCACTACCCCTGGCGCTGTTTGTGCTTCGGGTTTTCGCAAATCACTCGCACCACTCCGTGGCGCCTGATGACTTTGCATTTGGGACACATTCGTTTTACCGATGATCTTACCTTCATTACTTCTAACTCCTCTTCGCTACTTCAGGCGATAAACGATCCGCCCACGATCAAGATCGTACGGCGAGAGTTCGACTCGAACTCGGTCTCCAGGCAGTATGCGTATGAAGTGCTTACGCATTTTCCCGGAGACATGGGCCAATACTTTATGGCCGTTCTCCAGCTCGACCCGAAACTGGGCGTTCGGAAGGGGCTCGACTACCGTCGCTTCCACCTCAATCGCTTCTTCTTTAGCCACACCGAGACTCCTTACCCTAATAAACTCTTAGTTGCGACTAGCCGCTGCCGACCGACCGAGTACCTTAGGTCCGGAAGTAGTTACAGCAACTGAAAACTCAAAATGAGCTGACCACGAACCGTCCTCGGTTCGCGCCGTCCATCCGTCCGAGTCCAGTTTAACGCCGGCGCCGCCGGCGTTGACCATTGGCTCAATCGCCAACACGAGACCCGGTTTCAGGCGCGGCCCCCTACCGGCTCTACCATAATTCGGAACCTGAGGGTCCTCGTGCAGTGAGGTCCCGATGCCATGTCCTACGAATTCGCGAACTACCGAAAACCCGGCTCGCTCCACATGCGATTGCACGGCATACCCTATATCCGACAAGGCTCTTCCGGGTCGAACTTCTTCGATCGCCAAGTCCAAAGCTTCACGGGTAGAGTCCAATAAATCGCGCACCTTGTTCTGCACCCCACCTACAGCAAATGTGCGTGCGGCATCTCCGTAATAGCCGTTATAGAGTACACCACAATCTACCCCTAAAATGTCGCCTTCATTCAGCGCCTCGTCATTTGGAATTCCATGCACGATTACATCGTTTGCCGAAGTGCAGAGGGTGGCCGGATATCCTCGGTAATTCAAGAACGCAGGCGCTGCCCCTGCCTCTCGAATAACCTGCTCAGCGTATCGATCCAGGTCTCTAGTGGTGACCCCGGGCGCGATCAGCTTCTCTAAGCCATCAAGTACCTGGTGAACGATCCGATTCGATCGATCCATAATGTCGATTTCGGCTTCTGTCTTGTAAACCATGTTCAATTCAAGCCGAGTTGGACCATTATTTCTGCTGCTACTTCTTCAATCTTCAGGGTGCCGTCTACCCTTCGAAGCATCTGTCGACTCTCAAAGTAGCCCACTAAGGGCTCCGTTTGGAGTCGATAAACTTCTATCCGACGGCTGACTGCAGCCTCGGTGTCATCGAGACGATGACGCGCGAGTAATCTTTGAGTCAAGACGTCCTCGGGAACGTCGATGAGTATTGCCGCATTCAAGTTCAGTCCTCGGTCTCGCAACATTCGCTCAAAGGTATCGGCCTGGCCCAGATTCCGCGGATACCCGTCGAAGATAAATCCGTCTTCCTCGCCCAAG
>JAZFTL010000505.1:0-2642 GCA_036446675.1 Thermoanaerobaculia bacterium | reverse complement strand
AGGTGGTGCGGGTCAAGATCCCCGTTTCAGCACTGGAGCGTGCAGCCCGGGCGGTAGGCGACGGACAGCTCCAGATCGGCGAATTGGCCGGAATGCTGCACGGCATCTCACGAACCCAAGTGGTCGATGTGAGCATGCCCGATCAAGACGTGCGGGTCTGGATCTGGTAGACGCAGACTAGGGCTTGTCGTCTAGATTGAGACGCCGCACCCAAATATTGCGATACCTGACCGGGTTGCGGTGCATCTGCAACAGGATCGGTCCCTCCGCCTCGTGCGGCACATATTCCGATCTCACGCGGTGTCCCGTCGGTGCGAGCACCTCTTGGCGGTGATGCAGCAGCACTCCATTGTGAAAGACCGTGACGTAGGCTGGCTGCACCAGTTTGCCGTCCGTGAAGCGCGGTGCCTCAAAAACGATGTCGTAGGCCTGCCATTCACCGGGTCCTCTTGAGGCATTCACCAGCGGGGGGTACTGACCGTAGATGCCCCCGGCTTGGCCATCGGCGTAGCTTTTGTTCTCGAATGAGTCCAAGACCTGGATCTCGTAGGTTCCAAATAGAGCGATTCCGCTGTTTCCTCGGCCTTGGCTATCGCCGACGACCGTTGCGGGCGACGCCCACTCCACATGCAGCTGGATGTCACCAAATTTCTGCTTCGACATCAGATTCCCGGCTCCGGCGACCTCCATGTAGCCGTTCTCTACCTTCCACATCGGATCGCCAACGGTCCCCGTGTCGTACCGCGGATAAAATTCGATGCCGAACGGCCCCCGCCAGCTATGCCACTGCGACAGATCAGTCCCATCAAAGAGCACGATGGCATCCGAAGGTGCGGCTCCGCGCTGCTCGTCGGTAGGGAAACTACCCGGCGTGACTACCCGAGGCCGTGGCCGTGCGTCATCGTGTACACGCCACTCACCGCCTGGCAAGAAGGGGGTATCCGTATAGCCGGTCGCCGGATGCGAGTTCTGAGCTAACCCAGCCGCGAAACTGAGAAAAACGAGACAGATGACAGGTGGCAGACGATGAATCATGGTGGGGGCTCCGGTACGATTGAATGCCATTCTAGCTGATAAATCGGGCTAATCACACACAAGAAGGCCGCCCGGTGCGATGCAAGGGGCGGCCTTGAGAATTTGTTACCGCGAAGGCGATGTTACTCGTTCATCGGAAGCTGCATCTCAACTTCTCGCCACGCGCTGATCTTGAGACGACGGCAAACCCAGCAGAGACCTTCCGACTCCTGGCTCGCGCCAGGCTCGCCACAGACCTTACAGTCAAATGTCTTTCTCATCGAAGGTTCGAAAATCACCTTCTTGGCAGAAGCCATCAACTTCGGGTCAATGATGTCTGATGGGTCTTGTATCTTCTTGGTCACGTCTCTTGTCTTGCTGCCTCTAGCTGCTAGAACTCTTACTATAGATTCCGCCTCCCGCGAAGTCCATAGACCATCCGTTCTAGGTGAAACACAGCAAGTACCTCCTACTCGAATAGACGCGTACGGATCCTCTGGGGATTCGTCAAACGGTCAGAATCTCGACTTCCCTATGGTAGGATGAGGGCGTTCAAGAGCCTGTTTTGGAAACTAGATCATAAGCTAGCGCACCCCTACGGGCGCACGGAATCCGGCTCACTCGACAGCGTGAATTGTTGTTCGAAATCATCGACAACGCGCATCGGCATTTGAATGCCGATCAACTATTCGAGCTGGCAAAGAAGCGCGATCCCAAGATCAATCGGGTCACTGTCTACCGCACGCTCAAGGTACTCAAACGAGAGGGGCTGATCGACGAACTCGACCTGCTGCACTACGAAGGCGAGCAACACTACTACGAGACACGTCTCAAACGAGAGCACGCTCACGTGGTGTGCCTCGAGTGCGGTGCGGTTCAAGAGTTCTTCGGAGCCCCGATCCAAGCTCTCCGCGAGCAGATTACGGCTTCGCTCGGTTTCAAGATCGCCGTCGCGCGCACCGAAGTGGGCGGAATTTGCGCCGACTGCCAAGGCAAAGAAACGGTTCACTCGAGTGAAGACGGCGTCGGCTAGACCGCCTCTCGCCGACCCCGCGGCGAAACCAGACGCCCCCGGTCGAACTACCCGGCCATGATCTTCACCGTCATCTCTCCGAATCACGAGCGACAGCAGGTGCGCGTCGACCGCAGCCCGTTTCGCATCGGTCGCCTCGCCGACCGGGAGCTCTCGCTGAGCGACAGTCGCATCTCGAGGAATCACGCGCAGGTCCTCGAAGAAGACGGAGCGCACTACATCGAAGACTGCGATAGCCGCCACGGAGTGTTCGTCAACGGCAGAAGAGTGCAGCGCGCGCGACTGCGTCTACGCGATCGCATCGATTTCGGAATTGAGGACTCCTACGCACTGTTCGTCGGAGACGACCCCGCCTACTCGGCCCCTTTGCTGAAGAAAGTTGCCGAGATGCCCGAGCGCCGCGGCAACCTAGGGCGGCTAAGCGCCGTCCTCGACGTTGCCCGCGCACTGCAGTCGTCGGGCTCGGTGGAAGATGTACTGGCAGCGACTGTCGATGCAGCCTTGTCGCTCACCGGTGCCGAACGCGGGTTTCTCATGTTGAATGAAGCGGACGGAACTCTGAGTGTCCGCATAGGCCGCGATCGTGATGGCCAGC
>JAZFTL010000504.1:0-3132 GCA_036446675.1 Thermoanaerobaculia bacterium | reverse complement strand
CTTCGGAAAGTTCATCTCGTGCAGAACTCCAGCAATCTCGTCGGAGACCGAGCCGAGATCCCGGCCCTCCAAATTGGCCGTCACCAGCGCCACGCGGTCTCCTTCGGTGCGACGAATTTCAGCGGGACCAGCGACCTCTTGTACCTTCGCCACTGCGGCAAGCGGAATGGAAGTCTTGCCGCTTTGCGCGATGGACAGGCGCAAGAGGTCCTCAACTGTGTCGCGGTACTCCTGGCCGGATCGAAGACGAATACCGATCGTACGATCTTCACGTTGAATCTCCGTGGCGATCTCGCCTTGAATCTTAGATCTCACAACCGCAGCGACCTCGCCGAGACTCAAACCCAGAGCCGCCAAGCGCTCCCGATCGAAATGGATCTGCAACTCCGGATACCCACCTTCTGTCGAAGACTTGATATCCGTCAAGCCCGAGATCGAGTCCATCCTATGTGCCAGGTCCTCAGCTAGTCGTTTCAACAGTTGCAGGTTGTAGCCGCGAATCTCGACTTCTACCGGAGTTCTGAAACTGAAATAAGAGGGTCGACCAAACCGGTACCTCATCTCGGGTTGCCGGTCCAGACTGGCTCGCAGGCTCTCCATCAGTTTTTCTTCGACGAATCGAGAAATCGGGGGTTCGACAACCAGAGTCAGTTGTCCGATGTTCTCCCTTCTCTCACCAGTCACTCCCCCCTGCTCATTCGAAGCCCCGGAAATTGAATAGACCTTTGCGACTCCGTCCATCTTCAGTGCGGCACTCTCCAGAATCGCCAACCGGCGCTGGGTCACATCCAGATGGGTACCAGGGGGCAGTTCCATGTTGACGAAGAATTCTCCTTGAATCAACTCAGGTATCAACTCGCGACCAAGCTGGGAGTAAAGCGGCAGGCTGCCAACCAGCAGCGAGACGGCCCCTAGGAGAGTGAGCCCTGAGTGATGCAACACCCGCTCTAGGAGTCGCGAGTAGATCCGGCTCAAAGACTCGAAAGCAGCGTTAAAAACCCGCAGCGGCAGTTCAAGAATGCGAGCTGTAGCGCTTTCCACACCTTGCCAAACCAGTCGAGCTACGACCCCGATCGCCACAGCAAGCCCAAATAGAAGTCGTGTGGCCCTGGTAGCAATACTCGCCGGCGCGACTTCGCCTTCGGGTGCGGGCTCCTGCAGACCCCGTATAGTGACGCGGCGCGACGCCAGCATCGGGATCACGGTCAACGCAACAAGCAAAGAGATAATGAGCGAGAAAGTCACGGTGAGAGCTTGGTCTCCAAAGAGCTGCCCGGCGATGCCCTCGACAAAGACGATCGGAATAAAAACACAGATCGTAGTCAAGGTACTGGCGACGACGGCGCGGGCGACTTCACCACTGCCCAATCTAGCCGCCTCGTCTTCCTTGAAGCCCTCATCACGCTTGCGCTGGATTGCTTCAAGGACAACAATCGAGTTGTCCACCAACAACCCGATGCCTAGAGTGATGCCACCCAAGGACATGATGTTGAGGGAGATTCCTGCGATGAACATCATGAAGAAGGTCGAAACCACGGAGATGGGAATGGCGATACCAATGATGAGGGTCGTTTTCCAGCTCCTCAAAAACAAGAACAGAACAATGATCGCCAGAACACCGCCGTACAACCCCGCCTTCAAGACTTCGACAATCGACTGTCGGATGTACCGGGCTTGATCGGTAATCACGACGATCTCGAGCCCAGGGTCGACCGCTTGCAGTCTTTTGGTCAGCTCTTCCAGCTCTCCTCGCACCCCGTTTGAGACGGTCACTGTGTTGGTGCCGCCCTCCTTGAAGACAGCAACCTCGACGCTCTCATGCCCGTCGATCCGAGTGATGAGTTCGCGCTCTTTATGCCCCTTGTAGATTCGAGCGATATCTTCGAGCCTGACCGTGGCGCCACGCGCACTGTCGATCACTACGCCCTCGAGATCTTCGGGTCGCAGAAACTCGTTGACGGTGCGAACCAAGTACTCTGTCTGTCCTTCGCGCAAACGACCGCCCGTCAGATTTACATTCTCGGCGATCAGCCTGCTCAGCACTTGCTCTGTGGTCAGACCCAAATTCGCCAATCGGCGCTCGTCGAGTTCGATCTGGATCTCCTCTTCGAGGCCGCCACTCACAACGACGGCGGCGACTCCCTCGATCCGCTCGAGTGCCCGCTTGACCTGCTCATCGGCGACTAGGCGCAGGTGAATTAGATCGTCTTGACCGTAAACGCCGAGTCGTAGAATCGGGTCGAGTGAGGGGTCGTAGCGCAGCAAGAGCGGCCGACCCGCATCGACGGGGAGCTGCAGAACATCGAGACGCTCCCGTACATCGAGGGCCGCCAGGTCCATGTTCGTCCCCCAACCGAATTCTAGAGTTACCTCACTGACATCGGTCCGCGAACTGGAGAACACCCTGACGACATTATTCACGACCCCCACCGCATTCTCGACCGGGCGAGTGATCAGGCTCTCCACTTCGATAGGAGCAGCACCTTCATGGGCCGTTTGGACCGTCAGAGACGGGTAGGTAATGTCAGGCAGTAGGTCAGTGGCAAGCTGCCGGAACCCAACCAGACCGAAGACAATCGCCGCAACAGCGAAGATGAAGACGCTGACCGGTCGCCGAATCGAAAACTCGATAATCCTCAATTTAAGCCTTCATCTGCCGCCTTCTTTTCGAGTTTTCCGGGAACTGCCCATCCGCTCGTCGATCTGAGCGTCGGTCAAACCACGAGCCTTCATCCTCACTCTGATCCGCTGAACTTGTTCAGGAGACATCTTCGAGAAATCGGGCGGTCCACCCCCGCGGCGACCGGGAAATCCACCCCGGCCTCTCGGGGTATCGGACTCACCACTTGGTGGAGCCTGTGGGTACTCTTCTTGATGCACCTGGTCGGGAGATTTTCCCACATCAGGAGTGGTATCGGACATAGTGGACATAGCAGACAGCACCCGAATCGGAGTTCCGTCGCTCAAACCATCTTGGCCCACAACCACGATCGACTCCCCAGGCTCCAGTCCCTTAACTACCTCGACGAGGTCTCCCTCCTGAAACCCCAGTTCCACCTCCCGGCGCTGCGCTGTTCCATTCGCTGCAACATAGACGGTGTCCCCGATGCTGTCTAAGGAGAGCGCCGCTCT
>JAZFTL010000503.1:0-2032 GCA_036446675.1 Thermoanaerobaculia bacterium | reverse complement strand
AATAAGAGTGCCCCTCAAAGGGGATGGTCCCTGCTTCGAGACGGCCATCACCGGTCCTGAGAACATGTTCCTGGCGGGCAACCCTCCGCTCGAGATTCCGATGAGAATCGAAGCCGACCCGGCAAACCAGTCGGCGCGAGTCACGATAGACGGCGAGATGGTCGACTTGAAGCTGATGCAGCTGAGCGAGTGGACTACGCTGACCTTCAAAGCGGCTCCAGGGATCAAGGTCTCGGGGATCTGCCGGCTCATGGTCACCGAGATGGGCGAGCATTTCTCGCTATATATGACTCCCATCAATTTGGATCCGGAGAAGCCGGCGATGCCGATAGCGCACCCGTCTTTCTATTCGACCTATCTCGCCAAGAAGATCGGGCCGTTTGCGACCCTTGGGCTGGCTGAGGACACCTGGGCCCTCAACGAGTGCGTTACCGACGATGCGACTTTTCTGCAACAGGCCTACGATATCGACGCGGAGCGCCAGGAGATGTTTTTTGCGGCTCTCGACCGCCTGCGGCAGGGCTCGCTGGTGTGCGTGTTCGATGGCACCGATCGAATTCAGCACATGTTTTGGCGCTATCTGGAGGATGGCCATCCGGCAGCGGAAGGTGTCGAGAAGCCCGAGCACAAGAATGCGATTGAAGAGCTCTATGTGCACAATGACAAGCTCGTGGGAAAAGTCATGGAGCGCCTGAAGAAGGGTGATGTTCTCATGGTGCTCTCCGACCACGGGTTCACCTCATTTCGTCGTGGCATCAATCTCAATAGCTGGCTCCTCGACAACGGCTACTTGACTCTCGAGGAAGGCAAAGATGGCTCGGCTGAATGGCTGCGCGACGTGGATTGGTCGCAGACGAAGGCCTATGCTCTCGGCCTGACCGGAATGTTTCTCAACATCAAAGATCGAGAGTCGGAGGGAATCGTTGCAGCCGGAGAGGAAGTGGAGGCGCTCAAGGCGGAAATCATCGCCAAACTGAATGGTCTGATGGATCCTGAGAAGGGTGAAGTCGGTATCAACGAAGCCTTCGACACGGCAAAGCTGTACCAGGGTCCATACAAAGGCAACGCCCCTGATCTGCTGATTGGATACAACAAGGGTTACCGCACTTCGTGGGACTGTGCCTCGGGGGTCGTGTCGGGGCCGCTATTCGAAGACAACACCAAGGCCTGGAGCGGAGACCACTGCGTGGACCCGCGCATCGTACCGGGGGTGATCTTTTGTAACCGTCAGATCGATAAAGACGATCCGGCTATTATCGATATTGCGCCGACCGTACTAGAACTCTTCGGCATCGCGCCGCCGGCACATATGGACGGTCGTTCTCTGTTTACGACGAAGAACGGTGGTACCAAGGATTCCCATCATGTTTAGGCGGTTGGCATTGGGCGGAGTCCTCGCGCTGCTTGCGGCCGGCGGTCTGCATCTGGGCTGCGGAAGGGGAGCACCTCCAGCCCCGGAGAATCGCGTCATCGTATTGGGATTTGACGGCATGGACTACGAAATGGTGCAGACCTTGATGGCGGATGGTCACTTACCGAATTTCAGCCGTCTCTCTAAGGTCGGCAGCTTGACCCCTTTGCAGACGTCCGTTCCGCCGCAGAGCCCAGTTGCGTGGTCTGAGTTCATTACCGGACTGGACGCCGGTGGCCATGGCATCTTCGACTTCATTCACCGCGATCCAGAGACGATGATTCCCTATCTCTCGACGAGCAAGGTGACGGCCGGAGAATCGCATCCCTTCGGTAAATGGCAAATTCCCGGCTCTGGGGACATTCAACTCTTGCGACACGGCACCCCATTCTGGGAAGTCTTGGAAGACCACGGCGTTCCGACGACGATCATTCGCATGCCGGCCAATTTTCCGCCCTCGGGAAGCGCTTCTCTTGAGCTCAGCGGCATGGGTACACCGGATATCTTAGGAACTCCAGGTACCTTCTCATTCTACACCTCCGAGCTCTTCGCCTTTGAGGGCGAGGACATCAGTGGTGGCGAAATCTACCCTGTCGAGATGTGGGAGAACGAGGTCGAGGG
>JAZFTL010000502.1:0-4405 GCA_036446675.1 Thermoanaerobaculia bacterium | reverse complement strand
GCGTGAGGACCTCTCGGTACTCGGCCTCGCGCTCTGGCGACATGTTCGTCTTGAGGATTGTTCCGGCCCCACCATGGATTGCCAATACTGGATTGGAGCCTTCAGGAGTTGTAGCGAAGGAGGTGGCCGTAGCAAATATCAGGCCTGTCGAACAGAGAACTACAAGTTTTTCCCATTTCATGAGTGACAGGTTTAACATAGTTTGTGCGTCCTCTCTACTAGAGATTCCACTGGAGGCCAAGACTTGCGACCGGCGTACAGCGGTCAGCACGGCGAGCTACAATAGGAGAATGACAGGAGGACTGTGGAGATGACTGAGTACAAGATGGGAACCGACACGAACCGACCTCGGATGTTTCCCCTTCAGCTCATCGTGGGCGCGATGATTGGGAGCCTGGTGGTGGTGGCCGCAATCGCGAGATGGTTGGTTGCAAGCGAGCGGATGTCGACCAGCCCGAATCTTGTAGACATTCTGCTCACAGTGCTGGCGATCTACTCGCTTACGATGATCGTTGCCTTTGCTGTCGTAAAGAATGTTCTGAAAAGACGATTTCGAGCCAGCTCTGGGAGGCTCGAATCCGAGCAGCCAAGTGCTAATCTGTTCTGGAATTGTTCAGCCAGCTCACGATCATCGGAGCAGCATTTGCAGAGGGCTGCGGCCTGTTAGGCGCCGCGTCTCATCTGCTATCGGGCTCCTGGATGACTCTGTTGTTCCCAGTGATCTGTGCGGTAATTCTCGTGACCCGTTTCCCCAGCAGAAAAAGATATGAGCATTTTCATGCGAGCCAAGTAGGAGCTACCTCAAACATACCCGTCACTCCTTGAGCGTTGGAACAAGAGAGCGCCGGGAGAGCTTTGCGCCCGCCTAATATCAACGGATCCGATCCGACACCTGGATACAGAACTCGGTCAATGGGAAGCGAGATTAGGGGGCTGGTCGACCAGCTTCGAGCCGACACCACCTTGGGCCCCCAAATTGTCCACTCTGTCTATTTTCCAAGGGCGGAATCAGTGACCGGGGAGTTGGCTCCGCCTCTACCATCGGCCCTTCAGGGCGCTTTGAAGGCCACCGGAGTGGGTAGTCTCTGGCAACACCAGGTCTCCGGTATCGAAGCAGTTCGAGCCGGTCGCAACGTTCTGCTTACGACGCCGACCGCATCTGGAAAGTCGCTGGTGTTTCAGGCACCCGTTTTGGAGGAAGCGCTTAGAGGGAGGCCAGGCCGGGCTCTTTTTCTTTTTCCGCTAAAGGCGCTGGGGCGGGATCAGAAATCGAAGGTGGATACACTGGCTGAAGCCGCAGGAATCGAGGTCGACGGATTTTGCGAAATCTACGATGGCGACACTCCCAAGAATGTACGCAGCAAGATCAAACGCAGTCCACCGCGGATACTCATTTCGAACCCCGATATGCTGCACTTGGGTATTTTGAGTTATTGGCAGGGCTGGGAAGAGTATCTAGCCGGACTCAAGTGGGTGGTTTTGGATGAGCTCCACACCTATCGAGGCATATTCGGTAGCCATTTTCACCATGTCATGCAGCGGCTCCTGCGGATCTGTAGGGTTTTGGGTGCTGATCCGGTGATCATAGCCTCATCGGCCACGGCGTCTAACGCTGATGAATTCGGGCAGGCTCTCACTGGGCTGCCGTTTGATTGGATCTACGAGTCAGGGGCACCTAGAGAGGGCAGGCATCTGATTTTGGTCCGGCCGGATGCAAGTGCCTACACGACTTCGCTCCAGCTCCTCTCGACTTTCCTGGCCGCCGGCCTCAAGACGATCGTTTTCACCAAGGCGAGGCGAATTACAGAATTGTTGTATGCCTGGTTAGTGCAACAGGACCCATCGCTGGCTCAACGCGTCGCCAGCTATCGCTCGGGATTTCTAGCCGAAGAACGTCGCGCCATTGAAAAGAGACTCTTCGAGGGAGACCTGGACGCGGTGATCTCTACCTCGGCACTAGAAATGGGAATCGACGTCGGCGGACTCGACGCTTGTATTCTGGTGGGCTATCCGGGCAGTATCATGGCAACCTGGCAGCGCTCGGGTCGTGTCGGTAGGTCGGGTCGCGAGTCTGTGACCGCGCTGGTAGCAATGCCCGACGCTCTGGATCAATATCTACTAGACCACCCAGCTGAATTCGTTTCTCGCCCCTGCGAGGCATTGATTGTCGACACTGCGAACGAACTAGTGACTCGAGGCCACTTGCTCTGCGCCGCAGCTGAGAGGCCCCTTCATCGTCGAGACGACCGCGCCTACTTAGAAACTCACGCAGCTCTGGTGGGAGATTTGTTGAATAGCCGGGAGCTGATCGAATCGGCGGACGGATCTGAAATCTATGCGTCCCGCCTGCGACCGCAACGCAAGGTCAATCTCCGGGGTTCAGGCGGGACGTCAACAATTCTGAACGACATGACCGGAGAAGTTATCGGGACGGTTGGCGGAATTCGGGTCCTTCATGAATGTCACCCCGGAGCGGTTTACCTCCATGCCGGTCGGCAGTTCTTGGTGCGTGAACTCGATATCGAGGGTGACAAAGTGCATGCGGCTCCAGCCCGTTTGGACTATTTCACGACTCCCCTGGTCGAAAAGGAGACGGAGATTCTGGAGGTCTTGGAGCAGCGCGATGCGGACTTTCTGAGAGCCGGACTCGGTCGACTATTAGTGACAGAGCGAGTTGTCGGATATGAACGCAAGCACATTCATTCCAGGCAGGTGATCGACCAACACGAACTCGATCTGCCTCCGTCGCGGTACGAGACTGTCGGCTGTTGGTGGGCGGTCCCGAAGGAGATGGAAGACATTCTGCGACAGAGAAATCGTCACTTCATGGGCGCCCTGCACGCCGGCGAGCACGCCGCGATCTCTTTGCTCCCGCTCTTGGCGGTCTGCGATCGTAGAGATATTGGCGGTATTTCGATTCCCTTGCACCCACAGATCAATTCGGGGTGCGTCTTCATCTACGATAGTCACCCCGGTGGAGTTGGTATAGCGGCCCGAGGCTACGCCGAGTTACCGAAACTGCTGGAGCGAGTCAGCGATTTGCTGGAGAGTTGTGGCTGCGAGTCCGGCTGTCCGGCGTGTGTACAGTCTCCCAAATGTGGGAATGGTAATCGCCCCTTGGACAAGCAGGGAGCTCGGATCATGGTCGGGCTGCTGCTGGGCACCGAGGTGCCCGATCTCGAGCTGGCGCCGGCCGAGGACATCAAAGTGGCGTCCGGCGCCAAGCAGACCGATGAGCCCAATCCTGCGGTCGAGACTGCGATGCCTACCGGCGGCGTGGGCCGAAGAGGGACTCGATCTCTAAAAGCGAAAGGAGTTGAGAAGAAAGAAAAGGTGTCCGGAAAATCCGACAGGGCTATTGGGCCCTCGAAAGGGACGGTCCTCTTCGACTTGGAGACTCAGCTGTCGGCCGGCGATGTCGGCGGCTGGAAAAACGCGCACCGTATGCTGGTCGCGGTCGGAGTGGCCTGTTTTCTCGAAGAGGGTCGCTTTCGAGTGTACCGTGAAGAGGATGTTCCTGCCTTGATTGCTGATTTGGAAGCAGCTGAGGTAGTGATCGGTTTTAACATCCGCGGGTTCGACTACAAGGTACTTTCAGGCTATACAGGCGTCGATTACGGGACGTCTTTACCCACCTTGGACCTGTTGGAAGAAGTGCACCGATGTTTGGGATTTAGGCTGAGCTTGAATCACCTTGCTTTGGAGACCCTAGCAGTAGAAAAGACTGCGGATGGCCTGCAGAGCCTCGAGTGGGTCAAGCAGGGTCGACTCGATCTGGTCGAGGAGTATTGCCGCAAGGATGTAGAGATCTTGCGGGATCTGTATCTCCACGGTCGGCGCGTGGGGCATCTTTTTTATCGCGATCGCCGGAAACGTAAAATGAAACTACCTGTCGATTGGTAGATAGATGGATCGAAGTTCTTGCTCTGTGGCACCGGTTTGCCTTACGCTTCGATCGTGTACACGAAACAACCCTGTCGGCATCGACTAGACCTGCGACGGTTATGGAGATGGTGCTTGCGGACAAGACAGATCGGCCATTGCTACGCGTGGTATCCACGCGGTAGTGCTTGGATGGAGATTGCCCCAACCGTTGGCGGAAATCCGGCGGCGATCGAGACCGGGCTTCCCGGAGTTGAGCTGAGTTTAGACGTCTTCCTGAGGTCACCGCGGTCTAAGGCAGACGCCTGTTGCCGTTTGAACCCATAATGCTCGAGAATCTGCGCGCCGACACGCGGTGTTTAAAGTCGATCAAGACCAAGTCTTTTCCTTGGTACGTGCTCGAGTCACTGCTCTTCGAGAACGGGTACCAGGCGGTCGTACTGCACCGCATTGCGCACTGGTTCAAGAGTCGGAAGATTCCTTTCTTAGGGCCGATGTTCGCCCGGATGTCGCTCTTTCTTAC
>JAZFTL010000501.1:0-14055 GCA_036446675.1 Thermoanaerobaculia bacterium | reverse complement strand
ACCCAAAAGACTTGCTGTCCTCGCCCTGTTTTTCCCTGCACGCAATCTAATCTTCACCTCGGACCATCGACCTAGTCCATTTCGGGGTGTTTAATAAGGCCTGAGATCAAATCTTCTTTAAACGAGTACTGAGGCCAGACAGCCTGTAAACGTCTACTCAACCGGAAACGGTATCATTTTCCCGGTTGAGGTGCACTGTATCGAGTGCACTATTTCCCCCACCCAGCTTCAGTGGTCCGACTTCCGGAAAATCTACTGGCTCTTTACCTGCTCTCACTCGGCTCCCAGAGGCTCCACCCTAGATCCGGGCCTCGCTCGCAATCAATGTAATACGTCACTGGCATCTGTCGAGAGTACCTTGTTTATTTGGCTCAAATTTAGGAGAATACATTGTTTCAACCTCGCTGCAGAACGCCCATGGTGGCACCTCGGTCGCCGGGAGTTCGAATCTTCGACACCCCAGAAGACAAAATCATCGCCTAGCTTCCTCCGGATCGATACGATGACTCGAAAGCAGCTCAGTCTTGCCCTGTCTACCCTAGCCCTAGTCCTCCTTTCGAGTTCGCTCGCCTATCCGACCCGACGGCCGGAGATCTTCAATCAGGCCTACACCATCCTCACCCGGTGGCACTTGACCGCCCTCAACGATCACCTCACTTCCCAAACCTCCGACGAACAGCCGGCTGGATCCTTTGAGGGCCAGCTCTTCTATGTTCCTACCACCCACCTAAAGGGCACCAAGAGGCTCTTCCGCAATACCCTGCAGGCGGGTACCCGCACCGACCATATGGACTCGAACATAGAAGGCGACAAGGGCTATCGCTCCGAAGGGCCTCTGGGCCATACCTTCAAGATAGGCCCCCAAGACCGTGACGATCGCGATGGTATGGCTCCGATCGACCGTTGGATTCATCCGACAACTCTCGATCACCTAACGGCATTCAAAGATGAGGACCCCAGCGCAGCAGGCTTTGTATCTGAAGGCCCTCAAGGATATGGGTACCCCCGCTTCGGACTCGGCTGCGAAGACCTCGTGCGGATTTCAGGCGGAGGAATCACAATCTGGGCGAACCGCGTAGCGGGCGGGGCGATCGCTCGACTGGAATGGAACGGCATGCAATTCGTGAATGCATACGACTACGGCCGGCAAATTCAGACCGCCATCAACTTCCAAATAGAGGGCGAGATTGATAACCCTACCGAAGCGGGGAGTAAGTACGGTTGCCCGGGAGTCATGTCCCCAGGGCGGGCCCAGGGCTCGCCCCTCCTGTCGCTAAACAGGAGGCGCCGATTCCAGACCTTGGAAACCGTCACCGCCCCGCTTCAGTGGAACCCGGATCTTTTTGGCGGCGACGCAGACCACCCAGTAGTCTGGAGCGGACTGATCTCAAAGAAGATCGAGCTCAACTATCTGGGCCATCCGAATCGCATCAAGTGGACCACGACGATCGGGTTTCCCCGTGCCCGGGAACACGCCGGAGTAGAAATCGTCACCGCTTACCTGCGTGGAAGGTTCAACACCTTCCACTTCTGGAAATTCAATCCAGAACGGCTCTACAAGGGCGAAAAGGGTAAGGGTAAATTGATTCACGCGACACCCCCTAAAGGGGATTGTGTCAGCCAAACACGGAATCGTTTTCGTGGAGTCATTATCTCGACCGAAGACGGCGCGTATGCCCTCGGCGCCTACCGCCCAGGGGGTACCAAAAGCATGTTCACTCTCTGTGACTTTCTTGGGGAGCCTGGGCGGGACGGAGTATTCGATGTGGGCACCTCCAAATTGAGCGTCATCAGAGCCGATCCCCGCAAAGGAGTTGAGCCTGGGATGAGAGAGTGGGTGACCTTCTTGGTCGTCGGCGATCGGCCGACTGTCCGCTTGGAAATGGAGGCCATGGCCAGAGAGGGTTTTGGAGAAGACTAGCGGACCGGAAACATGCTCTGTTCCCCCACCACCAGTTGCAACCCGCGAGTACACATAACCAATCCTGACTGCGATTTCTGAATGATCCCGACTCGGTATGTTCCCGAGGGGAGATCGAGCAGCGATCTCTCGAATTCAAATCCTGAGCGCAAGTAATTCAAAGACCCATGTCGCCTGGCCACATCCGGTCTTCGGCGGCGGCGTCCTAAGGCTGTATAGACCTTCCCATCGTTCCAGAGCACGAGCTTGACTCTGCCCTTGCTCTTGGCGCCCCGTATGATCTCAAGAGGCATGAAAAGATCCTCGAGGATTTCTTCCAAGTCCACACCAGCCGGTCGAGCCCGGCTTTGGGGGGTGAGCTGCGACGCAGTACACTAGACGTTCGACGTGAGTGAGAACATGGATGTCCGATGAAAGGATGACCCCGAAAAAAACAGGTCGGCGTCGGTTGGGAATCCGCGCGCCCTTGTCTGGTGCCTCGATTCCTGACCAGCCTTTTGGCCATCCTTCTTTGTCTCATTGGGGCACGCAAGGGTGGCTGGAAAGGACCGAGTTCAGCCGCCGACGGCTGTTGTCCCTGGGTGCAGCTCTGGCGATCACCGGCCTTGTGAGCCCTCCACTCCTTGCCGGAGAGTTGTCCGATCGACAGAGACGGCGCCGCCAACGTCGCCAGGCACGGCGGCGAAAAAAGCGCCGCGAGCGTCCGCTCGTACCCCGCGTCAATGACGCCATCAATATCCAGCCGGTCTGGATATTTCCTGGTGAGGAGGAACCCGAAGAAATCGCGATCATTCCGGAAATCGTCGACCTCCAGATGCAGGAGATCTATGAACTCGGATTCAAATCCATTCGACTGACACTGTCGTTCGACACTCTGGGACTCAATCTACTCGGCGCCATTCCCTATGTCCGCGTCGCACGCGCCCTGGGAATTCATGTGCTGGGGATTATCGGTGAATTCGGTTATGGGCACGACCTGGCAAGGGCCCTGGTAGATCCGCGCAAACGAGAAATCGTCCTCGGTGGATACATGGCTCTCTACGACCAGCCGATCAGCCCGGCTTCATCTCATGTAGATCAGTCCGACCCGATAGCGTTCCAAATTCTCAACGAGCCGACAAATTTCCTCGGCATTGCACCGGCCGACTATGTGCGCATATTTCTTGCGCCCACCTACGACTATTTCAAGCAGCTACGTCCCGACCTTCCCATCGTTTCGGCCGCTCCAGTCGGACAAAACAGTGGAGTCCTGCGAGCCCGGCAGATGTTGGAAGCCGGTCTGGAGAACTACACCGACATCATCGCCTTCCATGTCTACAACAGAGAGAGCGTACCCGGTTTGACCACTCTCACGTCAAAACCTGTCTGGATTACCGAGTCGGGCGTCCGCGGTCCAGACAACCACCTGCCGTGGGTTCTCGACACTTTCGCAGAACTCCGCAACTCATTTTCCACTCTCGAGCAAATATACTTCTTCCAGCTCTTCGATCTCGCCCCGGGGCGCTTTCGCATCCTGGACATAGGAGTACGCGAAGATGGGGTCATCACCTCCGAGGTCGAGTCGCAGGCGCTCTATGACTACTGGGTGCAGCAAGTAGATACGGCCCGCAACGGGGTTGAAACCGCCACCTACAAAGATCTCGTGCCGAGTATCGAGCCCTATCTCCCGACCGAAGCCGACATCGATCTCGCTGCAAGTCTCATCGAACTCTAGTGACTCATCGCGGTCTCAGAGTCGTGTTGCTGGGGATCCTGGTGCTTCATCTTCCGGGCCAAGCCGCCCGGGCCGATGCGCCGCCCATCTATCCCTGGCCGACTCCTTCAATCCGATGTGTTCTCGAGGCTTGCAACAACATTCAGCTCGTTGACTTCTCGCTACGACGGTTCGACGCCGACGGCAACGTTGCTGTCGGCACTCGTCTTCGACTTCGTGATTGGGGTTTTCTCGGGGTAGAAGTGGACAGAACACACCAGACACTGAACCTCACAACCGCCCGCTGGGGCTTCGATCTCCGTCGTGATGACCGCAGCGAGGGGTTGGGAGCCGAGTACAGAGCTCGCCGCCTGCGTCTACGATCGTCGGCGCAACGCGAGACACAGTCGGCGAACGCCGGCTGGCTGACCCAGGGAGAGCTGGCCCTCAGAGTGAGCTCCGACTTCGAACTGATCATAGGAGCCTTGAAAGACGATAGGAAAAATCCCCTCACTGCGGATCTCGAACGACCGGTTTCCACCGCCTCGATCGGCGGACGTTGGCAGCCGAGCTCTCACTTCGAGCTGTTCGCGCAGTTTGCCGATTCTACGTTGGAAACTCTCAGTGGCAGCCGACTCGATCGCAAGACCTATGCGTTTGACAGTGTTTTCCTGGCAGGCGCCTGGCGCTTCGAGACCGGTCTCGAATATCAAGATCTGACTGGGCGCTTCGCCCGCCGGGAGGGGGCCCTCCGACTCCGCGCGGACTACCGGGTCGGAGGACACACCGTGATTCACCTTGCGGCTCGCAAGAAAGACGATGTGAATTTCGGCGCCATCGCCCAGGAGGCTGAGGCCGGGATCACTTTCTTTGCTCGAAAACACTCATATGATCGTTCCGGTCGGGCCGCCCAGTCGACAGTTGCCTTGCACCGTCGCGCCTTCGAACTCGGCCTGAACGAGACGCGCGGGTACTCGTTGGAGGAGCGCCGGCGCCTACGAGAGCGGCTGGCACTTTCAAAACATCGCGCCCAGCTAGCCGGCCTCATCGACTCCCTCTACCGTTCGCAAGTGGCGGATCGTAACGTGCCTCTCGCCGGATTCACCTGGAATCAACGAGAGGATAACCTGGATGGCAGTCGAACCACCACGATAGGGCTCTTTTGGAGTATCCCCTGGTCGAAGGAGCGATCCCTTGGAATTGATCAGAGTGCCGTCGAATTTCTCCGCTTTTCTATTGCGTCGACAGAACGGGATATTTCCTCGGGCTTTAGGGTTCAGGGAAAGCGGTTAGGGCTGGATATTGCGCTGAATCGGGAACTCCGAATCGAATTCGCGTGGGAGGATCCGATCTTCACAGGGTTGGACTTTGCTCTCGACCGGAATCTTGCTGATCGCTTCGAAGTCGGTCTCGTCTATCGCTACGGAATCTAACCGCAGTCCGCTGTCAACCGACACCAATGGCCGACAAAAAGATAAGTAGGTCGTCGCCGCTCTTGGGCGCAGTGACCCAAGCTGCGGTGCGGGTATCAACCGGATTGAGTCTACCGGCTGCACACCGACTCGGCGCGTTGATCGGCAAGCTCATGTGGCTTTTTCCCACTCGGATTCGTTCAACTGCCACCGTCAACATCGACGCCTGTTTCCCCGAGCTCTCGGCCAGTGCCAGGCAACGTCTAGTACGAGCCAGCCTCGTTGAGATGGGCCGAACCTTCGCAGAGGCCGGTGCAATGCTGCGGTGGCCGGCCGAGAAACTGCGGAAGCTCGAGAAAGGAGTCGTCGGCGAAGATCTGCTGCTCGGTGCCGCAGCATCCCAGAAGGGAGCCATCCTGCTGGTTCCGCACCTCGGCAACTGGGAGTTTCTGAATTACTTTCTCAGCGAGCGCTGTCAACTGGCTGCGCTCTATCGAGTACCACGAATTGCCGAGCTCGACGCGATTCTCCTTGCCGCACGCTCGCGGTTCGGCAGCACATTGATCGCGGCGACTCCTGCTGGGATCATCCAGGTGAGACGGGAGCTCAAGAATGGGACGACAGTGATGATCCTTCCAGATCAAGAGCCGATACGCTCCAGCGGCATCTTCGCGCCGTTCTTCGGTGTATCCGCATTGACGATGACGCTAGTGCCCCGCCTTCTGCGGAAATCCGGAGCCTCGGTAGTGCTTGCAATCTCTGAACGGATAGAGGGAGAAGGATTTCGCCTTCACTTCCGCGCGGTCAGTTCTCTCGTTTCGGACCCAAATCTCGAGACCGCCACCACCGCATTGAATCACGCGGTGGAAGCCTGCATTCGAGATTTTCCGCAGCAGTACCACTGGGGATACAAGCGTTTCAAATCGAGACCCGCAGGAGAAGAGAGCTTCTATCCAAAGCGTAAATAGCGGCGGACAACAAACTCACAATCTAACCGAGTAGCCCGCCTCCCCGTGGCGGTAGTCCATCACTCCCCGGCGGCCCAGGCTTGACCGAATCCTTTTCCTGCTCAGGGGTAAAGTCTTCTCCAGGATTGATATAGAGATTGCTTTCGATCTGGTACTGCCGGTTGTATAGAGCTGCATACGCACCATCCGCCCCCAGCAGTTCTTGATGAGTGCCGCGCTCAACGATTGCGCCATGATCAAACACCAGTATCTGGTCGGCACTGCGAATAGTAGAGAGGCGATGAGCGATGACGAAGGTAGTCCGGCCATGCTTCAGGGTGTCTAGGCCCTGTTGAATCCAAGCTTCACTCTCACTGTCGAGACTGGATGTAGCCTCATCGAGAATCAGGATCCTCGGATCGGCCAAGATCGCCCGGGCGATCGTGACTCGCTGTCGCTGACCCCCCGATAGTTTCACCCCGCGCTCTCCGATTACGGTGTCGTAGCCCTCCTCCATGTTCTCGACAAACTCGTCGCAGCGCGCTAATCGCCCGGCTTCTTCCACGGCTGCTCTGACGGACCCCGGCTTGCTGTAGGCAATATTTTCAGCAATTGTTCCATCAAAAAGAAAGTCATCCTGCAAGACGACTGCAAGCTGCGACCGATAGCTCCGCAGGGGAATGTCGCCCAGGTCTCGACCGTCGATCAGTATTTGACCCTGGTCCGGATATCGAAACGCCATCGCCAGACTGATGACGGTACTCTTGCCGGCACCACTCCGACCGACCAGAGCAGTCGTACTTCCCGCTGGTGTCACAAACGAAACATCGCGCAGCACCGGCACACCCGGCTTGTAGGCAAAGCTCACCGATTTGAACTCCACCTCGCCGTGCACCCGGCCCAGAGGTGCTCGACTGGCGTCTTGAGAGTCTTCGGTGGCTTCAGAGAAGACTTCTCGAATGCGGTCGAGACCGGCAAAGGCCTCGGTTACCTGTGTGCCAATGCTGCTGATTTGAACCAGCGGAGTCACCATCAGACCTGTAAAAATGACGAACATAACCAGGTCGCCCATGGACATATTCCCGGCGAGAACCTCCTTGGCGCCGAACAGACTCATCGAAAGTCCAACCAGCCCGAATAGAAGCCTGGAGATCGCGGTAATCGCCGACACGCCGACCATCGATCGAACTATGTTGCGCAGCAGTGAATGCGCTCCCCGGGCAAAGATACGCGCCTCCCGCTTTTCGGCCGTGTAAGCCTTGATCACCCGGATTCCACCCAAAGATTCGACCAGCCGACCGGTGAGATCCGCGGTGAGCTTGCCGCGCTCCCGAAAAATCGGTCGGAGCCGGCTGAAGCCAACCACCATAATGCCGGCGAACACCACGAGCAGGGCCAAGGTGATGAGAGTGAGACGCCAGTTCAAATAGACCAGAACGACAAGACAGAGTCCCGCTGTAATGAAGCCGCCTACCAGCTGGACAAAGCCATTGCCCACGAGATTGCGAATGCCCTCGGCATCGTTCATGATTCTCGAGATCAGTTCGCCGCTCTTGTGGTTCTCAAAGTACTCGATCGGCAAGCGCACCAGGTGACGCTGAACTTTGAGTCGCAGGTCGTTGATTGAGCGCTGCGCCGCCACCCCCAGAATCATCGACAGGAGAAACGAAGAGGCCGACTGAATCAACGTGGCAGTGCCGGCCGCAAGGGCGATCCAGAGGAGTAGGTCGGCTCTGTTTTGTCCCATGACGTCATCGATCAAGATCTTGGTGCTGGCGGGCAGTACCAAACCCGCGAGACGGCTCACGACC
The DNA here is from genome assembly GCA_036446675.1 of Thermoanaerobaculia bacterium. Classification (GTDB taxonomy): domain Bacteria; phylum Acidobacteriota; class Thermoanaerobaculia; order Multivoradales; family JAHEKO01; genus JAZFTL01. The sequence goes on along the minus strand of JAZFTL010000501.1, from coordinate 6,271 downwards.
AGCAGCCCGAATCCCAGTGCCAGGCGACCGCGACGGGCCCAGATAATCTGTCGCGCCTCCAGCCAGACGACGCTTAGAGTCACCTTCTTCTTGGCAGATTGCTCTTTTTTCATATCGACAGGTTAAGGATTTCAGCCCTGATAGTTCAGTGAGGCGCCCAATTTGCGAACCAGTCGATCGCGGATCCAACCGTGATCCCACCACTCCAAAGGATTGACTGCTACACCGCGCAGCAACATCGTGAAGTGCAGGTGGTCACCACCGGCGAGTCCGGTTGCACCAGTACGACCCACAGTCTCACCCGCCTCGACGCTCTGACCTGTCGTTACAGCGATTGACGATAGATGGCCGTACAAGCTCATCAGGCCGTATCCATGATCCAGCACGACGGCATTGCCATAGATGCCGAAGTACTCTGCCAGCACCACGACACCGCTGTTGGCGGCCGGAACCTCTGCTTGGCGCACCGACGCCAAGTCAAAACCGAGATGCACCTGCCGGTCGACCTCTTGGCCCATGTACATATAGGTGCGGCGATCCGCAAAAGAAGACATAACCTTCGCATTGGGCATCGATTGGAAGGTCCTAGTCCAACTGAATTTCGCCACGCTCGAATCGCCCAAGCTAGTCAGACGTCGAGCATTCTCCAGTCTCAGTTCGCGGTTGATGGCCAGGTAGTTGTCGATCAGCGACCCACGATCCTTGAGACTCGGAGTGGCTGCAAGAATCTCAGGCACGACCTTCTCCATAAAGGAGTCGCTCACCCGGATCGTGTCGGTGCTGATTTTCACCGATTTGAGTCGGTCCACAAAGCCGAGTTCGCGACGATTCTTGACGTTATCGACCGCCACAAGACGAACTTCCTTCGCGTCGCTCAGATCGAATGGAGCCGCGAACAGGGCGAAACGCTGTCCCGGGAGACCTCCCTCGAGCGGATTCCCAGGAAACCACTGATCCCCCACCTGCACCCCGTCGATTACGGCACCCTCTCCGACACGGTAGACCACCGCTTCACATCCTCCCGCCACGAGGTAGTGCTGCGACGAAATGACCTGCAGGGAAGGGGGAATCAACTGAACCGGCAGAGATAGTTCGTGAACTACAGCGCTTGGGTGTCGAAGCCAGGTTCCGGCCCGACCGGCCGTCGTGCGCACCACCGCCTCACCAGACTGCAAACCCTCCATAACCTCGCTGCCAACGGTTACAGTTAAACTCGCGTCTGACTCCGCAGCGCCCCAGAACCGCCACGGTTCACGCGGAGTGAAGCGCTCTTCCTCGAGCAGAGTCACCTGATCTGCCTGAATAAGCTCAACGCGATAGCTTGAAAGGCCCCGAACCGGTTCACTCACGGTGATTTGAATCTCGGTATGCCGGCCGATTCCCGGCAGATCGCTGGTCATCTCAATCACCGGGGGCGGTCCCGTTCGCAGAGTGGTGATAGCGAACACCGCAATGCCCAACAACCCCACGCTCCAGCGGAATCGACGACCGCTTCGTTTACTTCGCTCCGGATCCCTCAACGCGACCTCCTGTCAAACGCGTTACGAGCACGGAACATGGAGTTTCAGACCACCTCCAGAGCATTCCGTACCGCTTTTGTTGAGAGTATCAGGAGCGCGCCTGAAGCCGTGCACAACGGGTCCACTTTCTCGTCGATTGCATTGTGCGCTTTCACATCAGGTCGCTTCGAGTCGGATCGATGGGCATCGATCCAAATAGCCTCGCAGTAAGCTGCCTGCTATTCTTGTCAGATGGATCTGGAACCAAATCCCTTCGAAACAAGACATCTCCCACCAGAAATCGCCTGACACGTGCAAGCCCTGGCGCACCCTGCGGATGAGTCGACACCAAGTACAACTGGTCGCCCCTAACCGGCAGATGCCGGCGATCTGCCTGCTACTCTGCTTCTGTCTAGATGCTAGTGAGGTGCCGGCCCAGGAATCTCTCTCTCTGAACTCGGCAGACTCGAGTGCTTACGCCGGGTCCTCTCTGAGAGATGCTCTGCTCGACCTGCGCGCTCGCGGCCTCAAGATCGTCTTCACCTCTAACGTGGTTCAACCGCACATGAAAGTGGAAACAGAGCCTCGAGCTCGTGATCTGCGAGAGCTTCTCGTCGAGCTGCTCAGGCCCCATGGGCTCGTCGTCGTCGATGGGGCCGGTAACACCGTGGTCGTTGTGCCACGGCCGCGCGGTTACCAGGATCCCACCTCATCAATTGTCGGTACAGTGCATTCGCGAGCCGACGCTACGCCCGTACCCGGAGTGCTTATTCGCCTCTTGGAGACGAACCGTGAGGTCTCGAGTGCGTCTGACGGCCACTTCACGTTCTTGGATCTCAATCCGGGCACCTTCTCGCTCGAAGTTCGACGTCGGGGCTTCGTTGTCGAGGTGGTCAGAGAGATTGCAGTCGTCGGCGGGCAACCGACTGAACTTTCTTTACTTCTCGACCCGGCGCCCCTGACCGAGGAGGAGATCTTCGTCATCCCCAGCAGGGTCTCCCTCTTGCGCCGGGACCCCCTAGCTCCCACGGCTCTCAGTCGCGACGACATTCTCTCCCTGCCCCACCTGGGTGACGATTTTTTCCGGGCGCTGAGCCTACTTCCAGGCATCTCCGGAAACGATGTATCTGCGGATTTTCACGTTCGGGGCGGGCGGCGGGATGAAACCCAGATTCTCCTCGATGGACAGGAGTTGTTCGAGACATATCATTTGAAGGATCTCGACAATGCCCTGAGCATAATAGCGCCTTCGACTTTGGAGAGCGTGGATCTCTCGACCGGAGGATTCTCGGCTCAGCACGGAGATCGAATGAGTGGCGTCCTCGACATGACAACTCAGACGCCCACAGGTAAGAACCGCACGGTGCTCGGCCTGAGTATCCTCAGTGTCCACGCTGGAAGCTCGGGATCCTTCGCCCGGCAGCGCGGGAGTTGGATCACTCAAGTTCGGCGCGGCTCGACCGACTTCGTCGGCAAACTGTTGGGGCCTGAAAAAACCCAGTACTGGGATGCCTTCGGCAAGCTCGACTACCAGGTCAATCCACAGAACAGTCTACGTGGAAATTTTCTGTTAGCCGATGACGAACTCAAAGAAGACGAGTTCCTCGAGGATTCAGAGAAGCGCACCCGGACCAGTTATTCGAGTTCCTACTTCTGGCTCACCCTCCAGACTGTCTATTCATCGAAACTGTTTTCTGAAACCGCGGTTTCAAGTAGCCACATCAGTCGCGATCGAAGGGGCTTCGAGATCGATGAAGAGGTTGAAATCAACATCCAAGATCTTAGAGACCTAGATGTTCTAAGCCTGCGACAGGCTTGGAAGTTTCAGGCGACTCCGCAGCAATACCTCAAGTGGGGATTCAACTTTCGAGATTTCGATATCGCCTACGACTACGATGCCTTTCACCGGTTCGATAATCCTCTGGCGATCCTGCGACGAGATCCCCAATCGGAAACGACCGTTTTCAAGGGAAGCTTCCGCGAACAACACGGTGGTCTTCACTTCGCCGATCAATTGCGGGTCGGCGACTCGACAACCCTGGAGCTGGGCCTGCGCTTCGACCGCCATACACAGACCGACGAAGGTCTCTTCAGCCCTCGCTTCAACATGGCCTATGCTCTCGGCACCCGCAGCGTCTGGCGGGTGGCCTGGGGTCGATTCAATCAGAGCCAAAGGCCGTACGAACTGCAGGTAGAGGACGGAGAGACCGAGTTCCATCCCGTCGAAAAATCCGAACATAGAGTCTTGGGCTTCGAGCATCACTTCGACTCCACGGCCAAGTGGCCAGGACTCGACGTACGGATCGAGCTCTATCAGAGAAGAGTCAAGAATCCCCGTCCGCGCTACGAGAATCTCTACGAGCCGATCAACACCTTCCAAGAACTCGAGCCCGACCGGGTGCGGATCGCCCCCGATCGCAGCGTTGCCGAGGGCTTCGAGATCTTCCTCCACGGCAGGCGAGGCCGGAGAACCGCTTGGTGGGTGAACTACACCAACTCATCAACCGAAGATGAGATCGCGGGCCGTCGCTTCAGACGCCGATTTGACCAGACCCACGCCTTCAATGTCGATCTCAACTATCGAGCAAATGACTTTTGGACCTTAAATCTGGCTTGGAGATATCATACCGGGTGGCCGACGACCGCACTCTCCTTGCAAGAGGCACTCCTCAAGGGAGAAGAGGGCGAAGATCCAGAGGTCGAACTTCTCCCCATCTTGGGCCCACGCTTCGCCGAGCGACTTCCAACCTACCACCGTCTGGATCTGAGAGTTAGTCGCAAGTGGACCGCCGGGGCGCGCTCGATGGTCTTCTTCATCGATATCCAGAACGTTTACGACCGGGGCAACCTCTCCGGCTTTGACTTCGAGATTGACGAGGAGGAAGGGATACTCATCGCCAACCGGGAGCGCTGGGCCGGCATTCTTCCATCCGTCGGGATTAGCGTCGAGTTTTGATCGATCAGTCACCAGAAGGTGCGGTCAGAAACAGGGTTCCATCTTCGATTCGATAACCGAGACCGTAGGCGCGCAAGACGTTCTCCAAGGATTCATTGGGAGCAGCGTCGCCACTCCCCGTTACGGTGTCAATCCGTAGTTCTGCGGCGGCTGCACCGTCATCCGGATAGAGCAACCCCATCTCGCGAGTAACCCAGTCGAGATACTCTTGAATGGGAATCTCCCCATCGCCTAAACGCGGTGCCGTTGCAACGACCCAACCCCATTCAGGACCGTAGGACTCAATGGGTACAACTACACCAAAGCCGGGCCCATGGAAAGTCAGTTCCTGCCCCGCCTCCACGCTGTACGGCTCGGGTCCGGATTCGAGATTCACGGCGCCCTCGCGCACCCGAATTCGCAGCGCCGCCTCAGTTTCGATCAGCCGGACCTCGAACTGAGTGCCGATGTCGGTCACTGTTCCGAAGGCAGTGCCGATTTCGAAACCATGAGTCGGTGCATTCCCTCCCGAATCGACGTAAACTGCACCGCGCTCCAGCTCCACCCGTCGACTTGAAGTGAGTTGGATCCGGGAGCCCGTATCCAACCGCACAGATTCACCCCCCGTCATCCGGAGCGCGGCGCGGCTGGGTGCTCCACCTCTTTCCACGGTTTCGAGACGCGCACCTTCAGGCAAGCCACTCCCCACCTCTAAGTACACTCCGCCGTGCTTCCCGATCAGTCTCATTTCACCTTCGAGAACATCAACAGTCGCCACCACAATTGGAGCAAGGGAAACTCCTTGTCGTGACCAGAGCCACCCGACCAGCAGGGCGACCAAGAGACTAGCGGCAAGCGCTAGGCCGGCTCTACGCAGAGACCATAGCCGTTGTTTTTCCTCCACCAGCACCATCTCTTGCCACTCTCGTCGCGCTGCGGACTTGATAGCCGCCAGGTCTTTTGGGGGAATCGCCTCTCTGGGCCCGGCCTTGCGGAGAAGTTCCCGAACCTCTTCCTCTGCGGCGACGATTTGCTCGCGAGTCGTACTTTCCAGCTCCTGATAACTCATGATTCCAATCCCATTGCTTGGCCGGCAAACCGAGTCGCTACAGGTGCGAGCCGTGTAGTTGAGGTGAGCCTCGAGTAGCCGGAACGAAACGAATGTCGGGCCCGAGTCAACAGCGATTCCGTCGCTTTGAGGCCTAGATCGAGTCGCTTGGCGATTTCGTTGACAGGCAGATTTTCCAGGTACTTCCACTCCAGAACCTGGCCGTAGTGAGGCGGCAAGTCATCGAGAGCGATGTGGACGAACTCGGCTGTTTCTCGGTGTAACAGGGCACTCTCGGGTCCTTCGAGGCCTTCGGGGCCGCTGCTGGATCGCTCACCCAGCAGACTCGCCGAGACATCTTCGACCTCCTGGAAATCCAATTCAGTCCCCACCCGCTGCTTACGCCGAAAATGTGCTGCAATCTCGTTCCTCGAGCAGGCGCAAATCCAGGTCATCAGAGCTGCTTCTCCACGAAATGTCGAGAGTTTGGCGATCGCCTTACAAAGCGTGCTCTGCACAATTTCATTGGTCAGGTCACGATCTCCAGTGACTCTACGCCGCACGAACCTGTAGACCTGCGGCAAGTAGCTATCTGTAAACTCTTCAAATGCCCGATCCTCTCCGGCAATCATCCGAGCGACAAGTGCTTTCTCGACAGATCTAGCGTTCATAGGTCTCTTGAGTCTAGTACCAAGTCGCTACCAAGTCCGCGTGTCCTATCGACTTTAGACGTACCGGCACGTCAAATCCTTCGATTTTCGAATTTCGGAGCCGGAAAAGGGCCGCGGT
>JAZFTL010000500.1:0-4108 GCA_036446675.1 Thermoanaerobaculia bacterium | reverse complement strand
GGTCGTTGAGCAGCTGGTCAGGCAGAACCGTGAGGGCGGCCGACATCTGCTGGGGAGTGAGCACGAAGCCCCACCAGTAGAAGTGTGACCATGAGTCGAAGAGGAAGAAGTGCCTCGGCGAGAAGGTCTCGAGTTTTTATCCGCTTCTGGTCAAGCGTCAGTAGCTGCATATAGTGGTCTTGAACGGCCATGAGCTTGACGGGATCGAAGCTTGCCGGGGCTCGATTGATCCTCTCGAGGCTGAACTCGGCGATCATCTCATCGCGAGAAAAGAATTCTGTCCTATCGTCGAGCGACCACCCGAGCAGCAATAGATAGTTGATCAGAGCATCTGGAAGGAAGCCGAGTCTCTGGTAGAAATCGACGATTACCGGATTGAAGAGTTCGGCTTCGGCGGAGAACCCGAGCTCTCTCGCGATGTGCTGCCCATGCCGGTTGAGCTGTGCAAAATCTGGGTTTCTTAGGTACTTCTGCAACTTACGCTTACTGAGTTTGGTTTTGCTTCCTGGTTCAGCGACATACGGCAGGTGAGCGTATTGAGGGAGGTCGTAGCCCAAAGCCTGCGCGATGAATATCTGCCGTGGGGTATTCGAAAGATGCTCTTCGGCGCGAATGACATGGCTGATGCCCATCCGATCGTCATCGACGACGCTGGCTAGATGGTAGAGAAACGTGCCGTCGGCGCGCTGGACGATGTGATCCTGCTCACGGGCCCATTCGAACTCCATCTCGCCGCGAATGAGGTCGGTGAAACGGCAGACCCCTTCGCGGGGCATCTTGAGGCGCACCACAGGTTGTCGACCCTCTGCCTCCCATTTGGACCGAGTGGCCGCGTCTCCATCGACCCATTTGCGGCTATGGACGAACTGCTCTTTTGCCGCCTGGGCAGCCTCCCGCTCGGCCTGCAATTCTTCGGTTGTTGCATAGTCGAAGTAAGCAAGTCCCTTCTTTAGAAGGTCCTCGACTGCGTCTCGATAGAGATGCTGCCGTTCTGACTGGAAGTAGGGGCCGTGATCTCCACCGACTTCAGGACCTTCGTCCCAGTCGATCCCGAGCCAGCGAAAACCATCGAGAATCGGTTGCAGAGCTTCCTCAACGTTGCGTTGGCGATCGGTATCGTCGATCCGCAAGACGAAGCTGCCTCCATGTTGGCGGGTGAACAGCCAGTTAAACAGCGCCGTGCGCACCCCTCCGATATGGAGGTATCCGGTAGGGCTGGGAGCGAAGCGGGTACGAACCATGTTCAATAGACTGCGCCAGTCTTGCTTACGAATCGAAGGAAACGATGGGGCTGGGTCGCCGTAATCAATCCGGCGGTTTCGTGCTGGGTCTGCCCATTGCTCCGAGCAGAATGAGAACTCCGAGGACGACCAGCATCAGAGACCAGTGTTCGAACAGATACTCAAATGCGTCGGCGCCATTTGGGAAGGCGATAATCGACAGGATCGTGCCCGGGATCAACGGCCAGGGGTGACTTTTACGTTCACGTAGCAGAGCAATGAAGTAGATGGCGATGAATCCGGCTCCCAACCCCAAGAGCTGGGGTCGGCCAATGGCCGACAGCGGTCCTCGAAAAAGCATGCCACTCGCTAGGCCGAGGAGGATGCCGGCAGGTACCAGCAGCCCGTAGGAGCGGCGCTGCAGATATGCTGCGAGGAAAGCGAGCCCCAATACGAGAAGCACGGACGCCTGACTCAAGCCCTGCACGCGGTCGAACGCGTAGAGCACGGTGCCGACGACAATGAGGGTCAATCCGGTGGTGACTCTCTTGCGATTGTATCGACTCATAGCCAAGAGTATACCCGGAGCAGATCAACTGAGTAGTCGACGGGCTCGCTGTGCAACATCTCCCGAGGTGAATCCGTAGGCAGTTGCAATGTCCCTATAGGGTGCAGATGCTCCGAACCCGTCGACGCCGTGAACTGCTCCTTCGAGACCGACATACCGTTCCCAGCCAAGCGGTGAACCGGCCTCGATGGCGACACGCTTGGTGACGGATGGCGGCAGCACCTGGATGCGGTAACTGTTTTCCTGGGCATCGAAAAGCTCCCAGGAAGGCATGCTGACGACCCGGACTCGAGTACCTTCGGCTTCGAGTACGGCTGCGGTTTCGAGAGCCAACGCGACTTCCGATCCGGTAGCGATCAAAATAAGGTCGGGCTGCCCGTCGCCGGAATCTGCAAGGATATAGGCACCCCGAGAAACGCCGTCCGAGGCGAGCTCCGCAGTCTCTTCGAAGATCGGAAGTTTCTGTCTGGTGAGAGCTAGAGCGGTGGGCCCGGTTCGATTGCCGATGGCCAGACGCCAGGCTGCTACCGTTTCATTCGCGTCGGCGGGTCGGATCAGGGTAAGACCCGGGATTGAACGGAGAGAGAGAAGCTGGCTGATCGGTTGGTGGGTCGGTCCGTCTTCGCCCAAAAAGATCGAATCGTGGGTAAACACGAATATTGAAGGTATCCCCATAAGCGCAGCGAGGCGAATCGAAGGTCGCATGTAGTCTGAGAAAATCAAAAATGTACCGCCGTAGGGGATGAGCATTTTGCAGAGTGCAATTCCGTTGAGGACGGCGCCCATGGCATGTTCGCGAACCCCGAATCGGAGATTGCGCCCTTTCCGGTTCGCAACCGAGAAATCGGTAGAGTTCTGCAAATAGGTATTGTTCGAGGGGGTCAGATCGGCGGAGCCCCCGGTCAGCTGCGGTAGGACAGTGGCGATCGAGTTCAGCACTTTTCCCGAAGCTGAGCGCGTTGCCAAGGGGCCGTCTTCGGGTGAGAAGCTCGGCAAGGTGGCTTCCCAGTTTGAGGCAAGTTGATCGGAGAGCCGCACTTCGAGTTCAGACGCAACCTCTGGGTGCTTGTCGCGATAGCGCTCTAGAAGCTCATGCCAAGTCGACTCGAGAGCTGCACCGTGGTTTCCGGCTTGGTCAAAAGCCGCTCGCGCTTTCTCTGGAACGTGGAAAGTCGGATCGAGAGGCCAGCCCAACGCCTCTTTGGTGGCGCGCACTTCGTCAGTACCTAGAGGGGCGCCATGGGCGGCGGCGGTGTCCTGTTTAGCTGGGCTGCCGAATCCGATATGGGTGCGGACAGCAATCAGAGAGGGTCGGTCGGTCTGGTCTTTGGCCGCCTCGATTGCGGCGTCAAGCGCCATCAGGTCGTTACCGTCGTCGACCGTTAGCACGTGCCAGCCGTAGCTCTCGTAGCGCGGCAGCACGTTCTCCGAGAAGGAGAGCGATGTAGGGCCATCGATCGAGATCTCGTTGTCGTCGTACAAGACGTTCAGATTGCCCAGACCGAGGTGGCCGGACAGCGATGAGGCCTCTGAGGCCACACCCTCCATCAAATCTCCATCGCTGACAAAGGCCCAAACCAGGTGATCAAAGATGGGGAAATCCTCTCGATTGAACTCGGCCGCCAGCATGCTCTGTGCCATCGCCATTCCGACCGCATTACCCAACCCCTGTCCCAGTGGGCCAGTCGTGGTCTCGACCCCCGGGGTGAGACCGTACTCAGGGTGGCCGGGTGTCTTGGAGTGCAGCTGCCGAAAGTTCTTGAGCTCTTGAAGCGACAGGTCGTAACCGCTCAAATACAGTAGTGAATAGAGCAGCGCTGAGGCATGGCCGCAGGAGAGCACGAAGCGATCTCGATTCGCCCAACTTGGATTCTTCGGATTGAAACGCAGGTGCCGCGTCCACAGGACATAAGCCATGGCGGCTTGGCCCATCGGCGCTCCTGGATGGCCGGAGCCGGCCTTCTCGACCATGTCAACCGCCAAGAATCGAATCGTATTAATCGCAGTTTGGTGAGCGGCATGATCGAGAGGTGTCGTCATCTGAGGGGGCGTTCCTTGCCATCGCTGAGAGTCAACTCAGCTCGAAGTCTTGTGGGTTCAGTGGCTCCACAGAGCATAGCCGGGATGGGTTCATCTGCCAACTGCCGGTTGCCCAGGTTGTGGATGTACTCAGGGGCTTTGACTCCCTCTACCTGGAACCGTAGAATGTCTCTCCTCGGAAGGACCGTGGAGAGGTGCTGGAGTGGTCGATCAGGGCTGCCTGCTAAGCAGTTGTCCGGGATGACCTGGACCGAGGGTTCGAATCCCTCCCTCTCCGCCA
>JAZFTL010000499.1:0-2879 GCA_036446675.1 Thermoanaerobaculia bacterium | reverse complement strand
GTCTGATTCGTCGGCTGCTCCTTCGGCAGCGCTTAGGGCCATCGGCACTAGCAGCAGCGCCAGCAAAGCGTATAGAGCTAATCTTAGAGTTCGATTCTCGATCATGACTGCCTCCTCATGCACTTGCGCTAGGCACAACTCTCTTCCTTGGATGAAAGACTTCTCAGAACCCCATCAATCGTCGTTCGGCAGAGAGAGTACCACTCTCACCAGGGTTCAGAACTTCGCTGCGGGTGTATTTGGTTCAGGAGTGCCCGGCCGGCACCTGCCTTCGAGGGGCGCAGGATACCGGTCTCAGGCGGCGCAAGAGAACAGGCTGCGCAGGTCGTGCCAATGCGTAAGGGTCTCAGGGTTGAGGTTGAAATACTCCCCATGTAACAGGCGAAATCTATCGAACCCGACCCGGCGCACATAGTATTCCTCCGCAACCAAACTGGGATCAAATAGCAATCCGCCAGAGGGCCGAGCTACCGATGACCACTGATGACCGAGCCAGCGATCGCCGCTTGAAACTGGGGCAAGTCCTCTGTCTCGGTCCGAGCGATCTTCCAGACTCTCTACGAGTTCAACAAGCTCTCTGCCGTGCCAGGTGCGATCGAACGGTTTGCTCTTGACCTGTTCGATCGGAAGTTGGTAGAGCGACTTCAAGTGGTTGACTGCGAATCGCATGATCGACTCTCCTATCGTGCCCCGGTGAACGACCCTCCCGTCTCTAGATACGACGTGCTATACCGTTGTGGATCTTCAAACGAACGAGCTACTCGGAAATACCGCCCATTCGCCATGTACTACGACGTAATATGGCAGCTTAATCTTGCGACCCCCATTACGAAGTCAGACACGAATCTCGACTAGAAGTCCGATATGGGGCGATTTACGGTTCAGCCATGTGAGCCATCGGATCGAGCCGAGCGCTCAGCGGTCGCAACAATCTCGATACCCCCACGGATATTCTGGTGCACCTCGACACATACCTCAACCGGTTCGATCGCGTAGACGACATCCTCTGCGATCCGCGCCGCAAGGGTCTCGCAGAACGCTCCTTGGTCTCGATAGGACCAGAGATAGTACTTGAGCGCTCGTGACTCGAGGCACTGCTGACGGGGGGTGTACGCAATGATTACTGAACCAAAGTCCGGCTGGCCGGTCTGCGGACAGAGTGACGTAAACTCCACCGCCTTCATCAGCACCCGCTGCACATTGGGTGCTGGGATCGCCTCGGACTTGAGCACCTCGCGTGCCTGCGTCGGATTCTGGGGTCGCGGCAACGGCCCGCTGAGGGGCAACTTCACAACGTTTCCCACATTTTCATCATCAGTCAAATCTGTCATTTCAACCTCTTCATCCAACAATCTATGATCTTGGAGCAGGACCAAGCGGCAGATTAGCTACTGCGAAGCGCGATTTTCTCAGTCTACGCTCCTCACCGGCTCTACATCGTGTATTCTGCACTCAATTAGGGCGAAAGTGTTACATCGTGTCGAAGAATCCTAATCAGCTGCGAAGTGGCGGTGCCTGGAGGCGAGCTGTGAAGATGGCACAGCAGACGCCGCTTGAACGCAACCGCTATATCGACTTCTTACGGGCAGCCTCGATTCTCGTCGTTGTCATGGGGCATTGGCTCATGGCGACCGCCCATCAGACCGATGAAGGATTCGCATTAGGCCATCTGCTCGGCATTCAACCGACGACGCAGTGGCTTACCTGGATCTTCCAAGTAATGCCCCTCTTCTTCATGGTAGGTGGCTTTTCCAACAGTATCTCGTGGCGCTCGGCCACCCGCAAGGGCCTCTCTTATTCTCACTGGCTTAGCAATCGAATGCAACGCCTTGTCGGCCCGATGGTTCCGCTCATGCTCTTTTGGGGAGTTACGGCAGGTATCGCATTCATTTTCGGTGAAGCGGTGACAGTCATCCAGATCGGTACCCAGATGGCGTTGATTCCACTCTGGTTTCTGGCGGTCTACGTCCTAGTGGTGGCGCTCACTCCAGCCACGCTGGGCTTGTGGGATCGCTACGGCCTGGGTTCCATAGTGGCCATGGCAGCGCTGGCGGTTGCAGTTGATGTGCTCGTCTTTCAGTTCGGCATCCGAGCCGCTGGCTGGAGCAACTACGCCTTCCTCTGGCTCACCGTCCACCAACTCGGCTATGCCTGGCGCGACGAGAGACTGACCGGTACCGCCGCACCGCTCGGAGTCGCCGGAGTTGGCCTTGTAGCCCTGCTTTGGATGACGCAGATGGGACCGTACTCGCTCAGTCTGGTGGGTGCACCCAATGATTCAGTAAGCAATACGACACCACCGAAGCTTCCCCTGCTGGCTCTCGCCATCTTCCATAGCGGCCTTCTACTCGCGGTTCAACGACCGGTGCGGCGATGGCTCGAGGGCGATCGACCTTGGGCAGCGACAATCATCATGAACCGAGTCATCATGACCGTCTTCCTCTGGCACCTCACACCGCTCACCCTACTCATCGCTGTCGGCTACTGGAGCGGCGGCATGGGGTTCAGTCTCATTCCAGGAAGTAGCCTTTGGTGGTCGCTTCGACCGCTCTGGATGTTGGGTCTCATCGCTGCCTTAACTCCATTCGTGGTCATTTTCAATCGCTTTGAAACCGCTCCACCCCGGAAGCCCGCTTCGTACTCGGTGCTGCGGTTGATCGTCGGAGTGGGGTTCGTCACTATGGGCCTGGCCTATCTAGCCCTCGACGGCGTGCATCTGCTCGGGATCACCGATATTCGCTCCTATGCCCTGGCTTTTCCCTTGTTGGGTGCTTGGCTCGTCGGCGCCTGGCCTCAGTTACGTCGACATTGAGCGGATGTTGGGGGGAGCAGGCTCACCTGCCAAAAACGACGCGTTCCCGTTGCCAAAGTTTGCCCAC
>JAZFTL010000498.1:0-2395 GCA_036446675.1 Thermoanaerobaculia bacterium | reverse complement strand
TCTTCTGAAAGCGCGGGAGCTGCCTCGAGCTGATCGATCCAGTCCATTGGGTCGACGACTCGAAGCCCGGAGCAGGGCCGACAGGGAAGGCCGGCAGCAAAGGTCAACGAACCCTGAAGACATAAGACCAAGACGAGAATTGCGCCGATGACGAGGCGATTCGAAGTACCACTGGGTACTGGTTGCAAATTGTGCATAGGAGTTAAGATTCCTTTAGAATACTTTCTGTCGGTTGCCAGTCGCTTCTCGTGCCCAGCCACCGGACCACGATAACGATCACCGCAGCTCCCAGTAGCAAGGCGATCCAAGGGCTGACTCCCATCGCAGTGGGAATATCTCCGACCACCATGCCGAGAAAACCAATGGCGAGGGCGTAGGGCATTTGAGTTCGGACATGGGCAATGTGATCTGAGCTCGAGGCCATGCTGGAGAGAATGGTGGTGTCGGAGATTGGCGAGCAGTGGTCGCCCCAGACACTTCCAGCCAGGACCGATGAGATGGTTCCCAACAGGTAAGTGTAGTAGCTCTCGCTGGTGACGGGATGGCCTGCCGACAGCGCTAGTTCGTGGCAGATGGGAATGGCCAGAGGCATAAGGATCGCCATGGTCCCCCAAGAGGCGCCGGTGGCGAACGAAATTGCAGCCGACATCGCAAAAACGAGGACGGGCAGCCATCGCGGTTGGAGAATGCCGGAAGTCAGACCAACGATGAAGTCGGCAGTGTGGAGTTCACCAGAGACACCACCGATCGACCATGCCAGGATCAGGACGATAAAGCAAAGCAGCATCGACTTGAAGCCGCCGACTGCCGCTTCGAGCGACTGTTTCAATGTGAGGATCCGCTGACCAAGTGCCAACATGATTGCAACCGTCACTCCAGCCAAGCTCGCCCAGAGAAGTGCATGGAAGCTGTTGGCGTTGGAGAAGACGTCGCGAAGCCATAGAAAGCTCGAGCTGTAATCGGAACGGATCATTCCTTCCCTGCCCGAAACATAGAGTCCTGCCAGCGTGACAAGAACGACCGTAAGTATTGGAAGGAGCGCGTTCACTGCCCGCAACGGAGTGTTCTCTGGGGGAGCGATACTTGGAGCGTCATAGTCCGCCAAAGGCTTATCGCCGTCGTTGAGCACTTTCCCGGTTCGGCTGGCCCGAAGCTCCGCCTTGAGCATCGGTCCGAAGTCTCTGCAGGTGGAGGCGATGGTGAATCCTAGAACCAGAGCGAACAGAGGGTAGAACCGAAAGGGGATCGAAGCGATCAGCGTACCGTAGGCGTTGAACGGCAGCTCGAGTTGATCGAAGGCGGCGGCTATGAGGCCTATTTCGAACCCGATCCAGGTGGAGATCGGTGCGATACTTGCCACGGGAGCAGCTGTAGAGTCGACGATGTAGGCGAGTTTCTCTCGGCTTATCCGGAGGCGGTCGGTGATGCTACGCATAGTGGATCCGACGATCAAGGTATTTGCATAGTCGTCGAAAAAGACAACAACGCCGAGCGTCCAGGTTGCGAGCTGACCGCGTCGTGCAGTTGATGCGAATGTCTTCAGCCGCTCGACGATCCCTTGGGTGCCACCGCTCTTGGTGATCACTCCGACCATTCCCCCCAGAAGGGCCGAGAAAATGATAATGCTCGCATGGTCGGAGTCAGCCAGCGCGGGGGCGATGAATTGATCGATCGATCTCGCGAAGGCCACAATGGGGTTCCAGTGGTTGAGCAAGAGGGCGCCTGCGAATACTCCGAAAAAGAGCGAGAAGACGACATCCTTAAAGGCGAGTGCGAGTCCAATTGCAATGACCGGCGGTAGCAAGGAGAGCCATCCGAACATCGCCCGCAATTCAATTGTCTTGACAGTGTCTCCGCTCTCGATCCGCAGTGTGTGTCGGCCCAAAGATAAGTTGGCTTGCTTCAATGTGACGCGATGCTCTCCCGCCGCCAACGAGAGTCTTTGGAGCAGAATCCCATCTACTAGGATGTCTATTTCGGCGGTGTCCGCGCTTTGATCGAGCTCGGAGATTTCTATCTTGAGATGAATCGAGCTGTTTGTAAGGGTGGCGCCTTCAGGCTCTGCGGAGATCTGCAGAGCCCTACCGGAAGTTGGCGAGAGGATTGCCAAGAGAACTGCAAAATACAGAGAGACACGCGTCACGAGTTGGCCTAGCCCTTCTTGCTATCTTCGTTTTTTTGAGCCTTTTCGTCCCTGTCCTCTTTCTTTGCGCCAGGCATCGGTGGAAGTCCCATCTTTTCCCGTAGGATGGTATCGATCTCGTCAGCCAAGTCTGGATTTTCCATCAGGAAGCTCTTGGCATTCTCTCTGCCTTGGCCTAATCGCACGTCGCCGTAGTTGTACCAAGAACCGCTCTTGGTGACTAAGTCATGTTCGACCCCGAGGTCGATCAGC